>NZ_BAAGIC010000007.1:0-231 GCF_054658315.1 Sessilibacter sp. MAH1 | reverse complement strand
GTCGCTGTCGCTGTCGCTGTCGCTGTCGCTGTCGCTGTCGCTGTCGCTGTCGCTGTCGCTGTCGCTGTCGCTGTCGCTGTCGCTTTTCAGCGTATTTTTCTAAAAATAAAATCCCTGAGCTTTTATATTTTAATGAATTTTTTAATTCGTCTGACTTGGTTTCAAGTAATAACTGCAATCAATTATGCAGCAAGTAAATCTACTCGCTGCCCTAAAAATAATTCATTCGGT
>NZ_BAAGIC010000006.1:184240-235787 GCF_054658315.1 Sessilibacter sp. MAH1 | reverse complement strand
TCTAAAACTAGAGCTGCTGATTCGTGTTTAAATTTAGGAGGATAGTTTTTATAGGCCATTTGTAGGTTCCTTTGTTTAGGGCAGTTTACCCTACAAGCTGGTACGAGATTATTAAACCACTACAAGTTCTCCGTTTTTTGCGGTTAATATAGCAACTGTATATTCTACCCCATCTAAATACTCTTCAACGAGAGAAGTTTGGTTAAAGTTATTTTTTAATGACAATACTTTACGCTCAAATTCGTCGAATGAAGATACATATGAATGCTCATCCACACCGTTGCTGTTTGCTGCACAAATAGGCTTTAAAAATAATGGATATTCGAGTGGTAATTCTTTATTACTTTGAAATTCATTTTCGTAAGCTGTGAAAAATAAAGCGGTAGATACTCCGTTTTCTTTTAAATACTGTTTTGCCAACACCTTGTCAGAATCGTACATTAATATGTTTTTCGACGATCCGGTATATGCTATGTTGTTATTCTCAAAATATTCTGACAGCCAAACGTTTTCATTGTTCTCAATTGGAATAAATTTAACGGCAATGACAACTAAATCAGGCTTTCTTGTTAACACACCCTCTAGATCCTCCAGTGATTTACAGGAAGAAAGTAGACATTGATGACCCATTTTCAGCACTGAATCAAGGACATTCTGACAAGCTTGAAGGCTGCCGAAACCTGTTTCATTTAGTGCACTATTTGGTGTGGTAACAATTTCTATATTCATAATAGTCCGAAAAGAGAGTGAAGTTAGGCTGATATTGACGAAATCAAGAAAAAATCACGATTGTGCAGTAGAATATACACGAGGCGACAATGATGAAACCAAATTCAGTGCTTCAGTATGCGCTCTAAGAATGAGAGTGTATACATTTATCAAGTCTTTGTTGGAGTTTTTTGCTAAGTTAAGGATAAAAATTTCAGCTCATTGCAAGGTCAGTCGAAGTTATTTATGCAGTTCTACTTTAAGTAAAATATGATTAATTACTTCAGGTTTTAATCAAAAAAAAGAGCTTAGAAAAAATTCCAAGCTCTATAATATTTTGTAAATTTGTCGTTATTGATATGAATAATGCGTTTAATTTTCGATGTAATTTATTGTCTATAGGAAACTCTGATTAACCTAGAGTTTCTCGCGACACAAGGATGTGTCGCCAATTTCAAGAACGGCAAGTGATTGAAATTGTGAAGAAATTGGAAATCACATTTTCAATTTCTGCCCTCTGATTAAATCAAGGATGAGTTAATCAGAGGTTCCTATATAGAAAACTTGTTAATTATTTTCCTTTGGGTAAATGCCATTTAAATACCTAAACAAATCGCTATTGGTTGACAAAACCACAGTAGAGTCTTTATCGATAATATATTTGTAAGATTCCATTGTTCGAGTAAACGTGTAAAAATCTTCACTCGATTTACTTTGGTTGTAAGCGTCAGCATAGATTTCTGCTGCTTTGGCATCTGCAAGACCTCTTATTTTTTCGACTTGCTGATAGGCTTCTGACTGTATTTTATCAAGTTCTCTCACTCTATCACCGCGAATTCTTGCGGCTTCACCATTACCTTCAGATAAAAAGCGTTCAGCAATTTGTCGTCGTTCACTTACCATGCGCTCGTAAATTTTTGGTCTAACACTTTCATTATAATTAATTCGTTTGAAGCGAATATCTAAAAGTTCGATTCCAAAAACTTTAACTTTATTTGCGGCTTCTAAAAAAATTTCTTCTTCTACCAGTTTTCTGCCTTTTTTAATGGGAACAAGTAATCCTACATTTAAGTCAGAATCAGAGCTGCTTAATATTTCAGCTTGGGAAGGCTCTCGATCTTTAGTGGTGCGTATAATTTCGATAAGCTCATGCTTTGCAACAGCGTTGCGTGTCTCACTTCCTAAAATATCATCCAGTCTTGATTGTGCGCTTCTCTCATCTCTTAATCTTAAAAAATACTGTAGAGGATCGACAATACGCCAGCGAGCATATAAGTCTACAGAAATGTAGAGTTTGTCTTTAGTTGGCATGTCAGAAGGATCACCATCCCATTCTAAAACGCGTTTATCAATAACGTTGCTTTCTTGAATAAAAGGAATTTTTATATTCAGTCCAGCATTTACAACAGGTTCACCAACAGGCTTGCCAAATTGAGTAATAATAACCTGCTCAACCTCACTTACCGTATAAAGTCCACTTTTTAAAGCAAATGCAAGAAGTGCTACTATGGTCATGACTAGAGTTGTTTTTATTAAACTCATTGAATGTCTCCGGAATTTCTTCCAAGGTTGAGCAAGGGTAGAATATTATTCGTTCTCTCATCGATAATTATTTTTGACTGAATTCTGGGCAGAATTTCTTGCATTGTTTCTATGTATATCCGCCGTTTTGTTACCTCGGGTGCTTTAATAAACTCAGCATATAAAGCATTGAATCGAGCGCTATCACCTTCAGCTTCGTTTATTCGCTTTAAACGATAACCATCGGCCTCTCGAATGCGTTGATCTTTTTCACCAAGTGCAAGTGGAATAACTTTGTTGTAATCTCGACGCGCTTCATTAATTAATTTTTCTTTTTCTTGCTGCGCTTGATTTACTTCATTAAATGATTCTTGAACAGGTTTTGGTGGATTGATATTTTTCAGCTGAACTTGATCAATACTAATGCCCATTGTATATTTTGCTGATAATTCCTGCATTTTAACTAACGCTTCGGACTCTATCTCTTGACGTCCAACAGTGATTACTTCATCAACTGTGCGATCTCCAACAACTTCACGCATCACAGACTCAGACACATACCTCAATGTTTCACTGGCCTCGCGAACTTCAAATAAATATTTTACAGGTTCTGAAATACGATATTGCACCACCCATTCGACTAATGCGGCATTTAAATCTCCTGTCACCATTTGTGTTTCTCGTTCGTTATTATATCTTCCAGAGTTTTGGTATGGATCCGTTGCGCCCGGAGTGGAAAACCCAAATTCTTGCTTCAACTGTCGCTTAATAGGAACGATGGTTGCTGAGTCGATACCGAACGGGAATTTTAAATGTAAACCCGGTGGTACATTATGAATATACTTACCAAATCGTTGAATTACTGCGACAGAATCGCTCGGTACAGTAAACGTTGCTGTCCACGCGAGAACACCGGTTAGAAAAACCAGAAGGAGTATAAAAACTTTTGAGGGGCTACCGCCGGAGAGAAATTTTTGCAAAAAGCCAGTTATTTGAGAAAGTATTTTAGCGAGATCTGGTGGAGAATTATTCCCTGATCCCCATGGGGAATTAGAGCCATCGATATTTTTTGGCATGTAGGTTGCCTTTTTATGATATGAGGCGAGAGCATCTCACCTAGATATCATTAAATGGGGACGCTGAGGTAAAAATCAAGGTGGTTGTTACAAAGATTACACTTATGAGTATGTTTTATTAATATAACATTAAAGAATAACGCATTGATAAGACCGTTAAGTATGCCTTATTCAATTTTATAACGATAAGCTGCATATTATTCATAAACTAATCGTGATATTTTTCTATCAATAAAAGTAAGCTGAAATACACATTTTCTTTGTTTACCGAGAAGACGGTGTTTAATAATATAATTTTTATTTTTCCATATCCCAACATTGTTGAGAGCGTGGTTTTAGTGAAAATGTTAATGAATTAATCTGGCAATATTTACCTAAATATCAAGATATAGATGGTCTGATACAACTTCAGTACAATCAAATAGCCATGCAACTGAACTAACAATCACGAAGATGCTTACAGCGTAAAACTTCAGAAAAAGTATTTAATAAACATTAATATTTTTTTGCGCAGTGCAAGCTTGAAATTAGGTTGTTACTCCAATTCATTTACCTATATTTCTTCAAAAAATTTATTGAGAATTACCTTTAAAAACAGACATGGTTATCCAGTGTCAGTTTCAAAAATATTCCAAGATATTTCTCTACGCCAACTACGATATTTAGTTTTAATGTATAAAATGGAGCGGCATATAAATTCATACTAGTTTGGTATGTTATGGCTTTTCCCAGCTAAAATCCGATAAACTATTTTCACCTTTTTAATATTTTTATCGGCTACTTTACTGAGCGAGCTATATCTGGCGAACATAGCGAATAAACCATAGAAGAGCGGTAAGCACTATACCAGAAACACTAAAAGTAAATTAGTTCAGTGGAGAATGAGCTCTTTGTGGCTGAAACGAGGTTGGGCAATTTGTTAGGCATTTCATTGCAATGTAAGTCCTAAAAACAACCCATAAAAAATAAGAATGTGGCCGAGGTGTGATTTTATACCCTGAGTTTTTAATATAAGCCCTGAAGCTATAAATGAGGCGCCAAATATTAGGAACCATACGGCATAAGTACCTTCCCAGTAACCACAGGTAGAATTATTTACATCACATACCAAACTTCGGAAATGAATAATCATAGAAAGAACAATAAGTAGAGTGCCAAACCCGATTTCGCCTCGGCTTATCCATAATTTTATTTTTTGCACTTCTTTATACCTTAGATATTTTGTATTTTATAACGATTTGAGATCATTTATCGTTCTGATTATTCTTTTGCGGTGGATGCTATAACCGTTTGTAAAATCCAATAATTCTTTTATGTATTTATTTTGGCAGACAGAAAATGCCTTTTAGTATTTGGGCTACTTTACCTAGAAGACTAGATTTAAGGAACTTGCCACAGACGGCGCATTGGGAGCTTTTTATAGAGCAATTTTTACACATAGTCCATGCTGTATTGCAGTAGTAACATTCTGATTCTTTATTTTCTGAGTGCCATGTTTTATGGCACCTCGGGCAAGCCTTAAAAGATCTATTTTGATTACTTTGACATTGCTGACTGCAAAACAGAGGTTTTATTTCCATATCGCTACAGTTACGCTTTCACAGTTGAAGCTGTGTATCGGTATTCGTTTAAATGTTTATTAAAATAAACTTAAAAATACCCAAGTTATTTTAACTTTTATAAATTCTTCAATAAAGGTTCGCGGCCGTAATGTAGCATCGACATAAAAATCCAAATCTAATCCAGAAGAACGTTTTCCTCGCGGAAGCGAATAAGAGAAATCAAACTCGGTACGCAGCTTTCCGCCATTAAGCAATCGCTTAAATTGCCCTTTTATTGAAGCAATACTTACTTCACGCAGTAACGATTCCTTCATTACCTTTTCATTGAAAGCGAGATCATAAGCACTATGATCATGCACTACATCATTTAAGCTTTTTAAAATGCAATCCCTGAGCTCTTGATCTAAAGCATATAGGTTTTGATAGTATTCGTCGCTTTGACCAAGTGCAAAGAAAGCTTTATCTAATACTGGGAATTCTTTGGGAAGTTTTTCTTGAGTCCATCCACCCTCTTGACCGATATAGCCAATTTTTACTCCTCCGATATCATATTCCTCTCCATTTGCGTCATAAACCACCAGATGGAATGTAGATTTAAAACCAAAATCATCCCAGTTGTTCGCCTCCAAATAGGCAACACTTACAGCACGCTTTCGTTTAGAGTAGTAGCGCGAATAAGGGGGAACGTTGAATATCAACTCAACCATATCATCTACCCATTATTTATAATTTTAGAAAATTAAGCTCGATACAATCCGGTTAATTTTAACGGTGTTTTTTCCAGAATTTATCGTCATAGCACATCTATCTCAGGTAATTTTCTGAAAGCTATCTTGAAAGGCTTTTCTCGTCAATTTTTTTATCAAGTTGGCAGGCAATTTATTTTGCTTATTTTGTACCGTGTGTTTTGGTGAATGATGGCAGTTTAGGTGATTTGTTCTTCTGCAATTTAGGCTGGTTATGAAGTTAAGCACAATTAATGTCAGTTATTGATTGAACCAAGAATTTTTAGTTTGCGTTTTTAATTTAGGATTTTTGGAAATAATTTTAAAAGTGCCAACCAGTAAATATGCTCTGATGTTATGCGTGAAATACATAGTAGCAAAGCAGATCGTAATGATTATCGTGATTGCTATACGTAACCTAACCCTTAACGCTCCGCGCGCAATAGAGCACACAATGCGAGTCCAGCTCGGCTTGAAGCGCGATTGTGCTGTCGCTTGCTATAAGGCGAGTTTTGCAGCGAGGACTGTGTTGCATGTTGAAATATATTGATTGATGCAAGCCGTTTCACTACGAGAATACCACGATACAAAACATAGGTTATCTCCAGAACCCTCTATTGCTTTGAACTGCCCGTTCGCCCGTACTTGCTTCGCTTGGACTTTAATGAGCCCAGGGAAGTTGAGCGTCAAACCGTATGTGGCCAGAAATTTGAACTCCCCTGACGCGTAGTCCTTTTCTACATCCACTTTAGTGTCTGATGAAAGAATCCGATTCAACTCAGCTAGCACTTCAGCGCCACAATAGTCCGCGAATGCATTGACCGAAAAAAATAGTGGCAGAACAACAGCGATAGACTTGAGCATTAGACATCCTTATAACGCTGCCAGCCCTACCGCAAAGCGATAAGGCGAAAATCGCTGGCTTTGTTAATTTAGAATACATTTGTCTTGTTTATTTTAGTACCGCAATACAGGCAGCTTACGTGCCTAGGAGCAACGATTCTGTTGCAGCTAGAGCACGTATTTGTAGGTGCTATTTTACCGTCTAGTTTGCCGTCTCTGAGATCAATTTCTTCTATCTTCTTTAGTAGCATTGCTTTTGAGAAACCGATTTCTTCAAAAAGCTCACTCATTGCCATACAGACCAAAGAGAGGTGGTCTAATTTAGCTTCTAATTCGCTGATATTTATTTCGTTGGAGATAGTCCTTTGTTTAGCCTCCCCCGCTTTCGATAAAGCTTCAGTTCTCGTCTTTTCTATTCTGTACTGTTGGAATATGTCGAATAAATCCATAGTCTTTCCGATAAGAGTTAATGCCCAGCTAATCCGCCGGAACGGAGTTGATTGTTTTGTGCGAGAGTAGCGAAAAAGCACAAAACGAGCAACGCAGTGGAGGTCGATTTGGGCTGCTTGTTAGGCAGACAAGGTGCTCAGTGGTGGAACCACATAACATTTGAGTGGAAAACCTCGCTCTTGGGTTGTCGTGGTAATTAGTGAGCATATTTCCTCTGCTATGTCGGCTTCGGTACCATACCAAACAGCTTCGCCATGTTCGTGAACTTCTGCCATTAGGTTAAACGCCTGCGACTGACCGAGCTTCAAATACTTCCTGAATGCGGCTGCAACGAAATTCATTGGCGTTTCGTCATCGTTGAGAATCTTTATTCCGTAGCCGTTACTTACAGTAAAGAAGCTGCCTCTTCTCTGAGGAAGTGCTTCTTCATCATTGAATGCTTTGGTGAGCCAGTTGGTGAGGTGCTTGAGAAACATCTTTATTGCCTAACGCTTTTTTAATAGGCCGCATTGCTGCGAAGTAGCGCTGTTTGCGGTCCAGCTCGAAGGGCGATTATTAACAAACTTGTATAGTTGATTATTCAGAGCAAACCGAATGAAATGGAAGGCCATCTTTATACGTATAGTATTCAACGCATTTCCTTCCATTCGAGGTGATTTCTCGCTTTCCTGAATCTAGGAACTCATAGACCTCACCGTAGGATACGATTCCATTTTGGTTTATATCCATTTCACTCCAAGAATATCTATCATCGCAGATTAGCACTAAATATGGCGCAACCCCTATGCTGAGCAACAGAGCGAATATCGAGATTATCGGTTTGATATTCATCATACTATTTATGAGCCATAACTCCTTGGTAAGGGGCAACCGAAACGCAGTGTAGGTTGTCCCGCGCAGACCGCGCTTTTTGTGGACGGAGTGTACTTGACCACCTTGTTATGGCTAAGGCCCATCGCCAGTTTGGTTGACTTCATATGATAATAAACTTAGTTCTTCATTGAACTTAAATACTAGAACTGCGCTAAATGTAACGAATATATAACTCTCAATATCTTTATCTAAGGCATAGCATTGAAGTTCTACCCTATGACAACCGTGTGATAATTTCTTTGAGTCTAGATAGGCTGCTACATCAGATTTTGATGTGCCAACTGGAGTATTCTTGCTTAATTCCTGTTCCCAATACGCCATTTTCTTATCAATGGATCCACAAGCGGAAATTAGCGATATTAAAATTACGATGGATAGTAACTTCATGATTTAGAGCCATAACGCCTTTGCCACAGGCTGACGCTGCGAAGCAGTGGCAGTCCAGCGCAATTAATTGCGCGATTGTGCGCAAACTTGTTATAGCTTTTTATCTGCATTTTATTTCATTTATTATTTGCCGAAGTAATTGCTCACAATCTGCCTCTGAAATCTCTGCCGTTTCTAAGAGTGGGAGCAACTCATTTTCTTGCTCTGAAGTTAAAGGAGATTCTCCGTAAGTACTTGCAAAGATTTTGTTTCTTGTTGGGCTTTGAAGGCCTTTGTCTAGAGAAACCCAAAACTCATCATTTGTTTCGGTTGTAAAAGATAAAGCAATCGAACCACCATCTGATGCAACCGCGCAATTTATAAGGTTAAGTTTCAATTCCTTTCTCTCTTTTTAATGGCTATAACAGTTTAATAGATGTTTTAACGATGCTTTTTCCGAATTTACCGTCATGTTGACATCTATCTCAGGTGATTTTCTGCACGCTATCTTGAAAGCTCTTCTCCGTCAATTTTTTTGTAAAGTTGGCAGATAATTCATTTTAATTATTTGTGCAGTGTGTTTTGGTGAGTGATTGTTTTTTTTGAGTAATTTGTTTTTCTGTGATTTAGGCGGGTTATGTAGTTAAGCATAATTAATGGTAGTTATTGGTTTAACCAAGAATTTAGTTTGTATTTTCAATTCAGAATTGTTGGAAATGCGATATAACGAAAGGTTTTACCGATTTTCAACCCATAATCGCTTTTCCGTGTACAAGTAGGCGGCCCGGTGAAGATGTACACGTCAAAATTCAGTGATTTCTCCAACAACTCAACCGTTTCTAATGCTCCGCTTTTTGGGCCAAGGCCTAGAAAGAAGTCTTCTTAAAATTGAGGAAATGCAAGATCACAATTCTGCGCTACCGAATTTGCACACGCTTCTTTAAAACTACAAAGAACGTCATCCATGTCCATATAAATAATCATACATTTTCGCTAGTTGAGCGTAATGCTGCCATCTCTTAATGGTTTTGTTAGTGCTTTTAACTCTCATTCCAATTTGACCAAAGACTATGCAACCTAATTGGATTATTGGGAATACAACTATGGCTTTTTAGATACTCTTTAAGAAAGAGCCACTTTGAGTAAACACGCTGTAAATATACAAAGATAAACAATATTAAAGTCCACTTTATAGTAGGTATATATCCTTCTAAGACTCTCTCCCACGCATATTCGTTGCTGCCTGAGTTGTACAAAGAAGAGCCATATAAAACTACCAACAGACCAAAAATGAAAGGAAGCCCTCGTATCAAAATCAGTTTGGATATGGGCAGGATTTCTGTCGTTAGATAATATCCTATATAAATTTTCGAATTCTTCACCTAATCTAGCTCACAGGGTACTAAAGCCCGGCACACCAGCCGATTGGAATGTAGCGTATGGAGGTCTAAACCAAAGGCCGATACAGGTGCCGCTTGTTATGAGTTTTACTACTCGTTTCTTTCTGGGTTAATATTTTTTGGAATTGAATTTATTACCTTGTCTACCATGTCGCAAACGTTTTTTTCAGGGGACATAAAACAACTATTAACTGCCAGACCGAACAACGAAACCCACGAGCCCATTAAGAGTCCTGTTTGTAGGCCGAATAATTGAATGTCATACATTGTACACTCTGGGCTCATAAAGCCTTGCTAAGTGGCAATCGAATATAGGAAGCTCTGATTAACTTAGAGCTTCCAGCGACACATGGATGTGTTGCCAATTTCAAGAACTATAAGTGATTGAAATTGTGAAGAAATTGGAAATCGCATTTTCAATTTCTATTCTCTGATTAAATCAGGGATGAGTTAATCAGAGGTTCCTATAGCGTAGGTTGTCCACGGAGGCTACGCTTTTGTGCTGGAGTGTATTTGTTAGGAATTTTACGGTCCAGTGAGGCCAATACCAAATTTTGCATTTGTAACCACAAAAGACTCATGCACCAATGCAAGCTGCCAGCGTTGAGTAACCAAAGGTCCAGCAAAAATTGATTTGTCACAATAGAGATAATTATGTATTCCCTCTAAGCCTAAGAAAGATCGATTTTCAGCCCAGTGACACTTAAATCCCTTGGCCTCTAGCTTTGGCTTAGCTTCTCTTGCATCGGAACCAATCGGAGCAATGGACAATAATTCATCTCTCGCTACACTCTCATCATCGCTAAACGGCGATACACAAGCAGAAAGACTGATAGCGAGAATAACGATGCCAAGTACTCGATTCAATTTGATTCCTAACAGTTTATGATATGTTTTTAACATAGCCAATCTTCACCACTATCATTGATTTTACTGCTTTAAATGCTGGTCAATAAACTAAAAATTTACCACAGTTTAACGTGTACAAAGAAGAACTAACTGAATCGATTTTAAGATAGCAAAACACAAAATATTGGTTACCAAACTGGCCATTTAACACTTTAGTTTGCTGAGGTTTCAGTCACTAAGAATGATAAACATCAGCGACAAAATAGTTATTAAATTCATCAAGAAGAATACGTATAACGCCGTCGTAAATTACTGCTTAAGGCGCAGGTAAAGTGGTCAATTTGACGGCCTTGTTAAAGGCAGGTTTTTGACAGGAGAAGCATACCAAACAAAGACCTGTCCATAAGTGACCACCGATCCCACAAGCTTTCCGTTGATTAATTTTACTTTGTGCAATGGTGCCCATGCCTGCTCTGACTTGGTTGTACCGCAATTCATTAGAAGGAGTTCATTCCCATCGTTTACTAACTCTGAGAGTAAAAAATTACACTCAAGATCGTATTGATCTCTGTAGTAGCCTGAAACCCCGCTTTCAGTCTCTGTAATCTCGAAATACTTTGGATATTTAATCTCTCCAAAATAAGTTTCCGGCATGTCAACCTTCGTTACTTGCCACATTCCTAAAAAGTCATTAGCAGATGCGATATTTGTCAGCAAACAAAATAACAATGTGGTACAGAGCTTATTCATGGTTTCCTTTTAATACCGAGCTAAGCAGCAGTTTTTAAGTGGCGGTTTTGTGCGCAAAGCGAGCAGCACAGTGGAGGTCGATTTGAGTTACTTGCATGGTGTAAATAACACGATTTCCCATCACGTTATGAAAGGCTTCTTGTTCGAATATTTGTAATAATTTACTCGTACCTATTCTTTTGTTCCATACCTAATTGATATTGCAATTCAAGAAACTCATCCAATTTTGAAACTAAATTATCACACTCTAACTGGAGGCTGGCGTTTTTAGTTTTAAACATTTCATCATCAAGAAAAAAATGAGCTTCATTTTTTTCAGCAAACTTTGCTATCGCAAGCGCACTTTTTGCAACCTTCATTTTCGCTTCGTTTATTTTTATTCGAAACTCGTGATTTTCAATTAATTTAGGGAGTGCTACTGCCCAAAAGGATTTTCTCCTCGATTCATCAACGGTTTCACAAAGAGTGCTAACACTAGCACGGCTATACTGTGTCAGAATGCTTTGACTTTTTAGCTGCTTCTCTGCAAAGCTGATCGGCACGCTTTAGTAAAAATGGAATACGATTGCCGCCGAACATATTCATTATTCTATACTTAGCTACTTCGATATCGCTCGTTGAAGTGACATATAGTGGCTTTTCACTTTTCCCTCTAAGTATTTCGCACTCCGAGGCTATGCCTTTAAACCCTTTCTTTGCCACTCCAACGACTTCTATTCTTTTATCCAGAGCATCAAAAAGCCTTTTGCCTAATCCTGGTATTTGCTTTCCATCGAGATAGACATACCCATCAACAACGATACAAGAAGGCGCTATCCTATGCTCATCCAATAGTCTCAAGATGCAGGGCAATTCGCGCTTGTAAAAATCTCCTGGAATGTATTCTTCAATTTTACGCAAAAAAGAGATGTACTCAGCTTTTGGTTCTTCAGAATTCCATTCATCGAATAATACTCCAGCTACAAACGCCGAATTATCATCGTATTGAACATCAACTGCTAGAATAGTCACCCTAAACCCTCATAGTGCCAACTCCCATCCTCATTTTTCTTGAAATAGGCGCCCCATTCGGTATTTACAGTAGTCGCAAAATAATGCAGCTCTACTTCATCGAGTTTTATATCAATATATGCAAGCTCTTCTTCATAGCTCTCTTTAGGGCTATAAGATCTATTTCGTGCTTCTATATCCATTTCAACAATCTGAGAAATGATAGTTTTGGCATTTTCCATAATTTTTTCGTCGATGCGTCCACCTTGTGCCTCTAGTATCACTTCAAATGACCTATCCTCTGGCCCAATTTCACAAAATCCATGCTCCGCTTGCTCGTGAAGGTATATTTCCACAATACCTCTGTGGCGCATTTGCTCAAGCTGAACCATCGTATAATCTCGGTCCCGCTCGGTAATCTCTGTTTTCTTACCCTTTTGAATGCGATATAAACCGGCCTTTTGATACGGAACGATTTTCAACTCTGTAGAATTGAAATCCTCCAAAAATAAGGAAGACGGATACTTGTCTAGGCTATATTTGTGCATAGTTTTTTTAATATATATAACGCCCAACTAAACGGCGAGTGTTAGCGAGGCCGGTGAAGGCCACATTTTTTGTGGCCGGAACGCATCTGACGGCCTTGTTAAAACGGGTCATCTGATTTTGGATAATTTGCCAGTTCATGCTGTTTTCCACAGTACTTACACACCGAGCTAATTTTGAGCTTGTAGTTAACCAGATAACTGCAAGCGTTTATAAATTTGGGTAGAAAGTAATACAAGAAAGCAAAAACGATTAACCCGCCCGTGATCGTAGGCTGTCCTAAAATTCCCCTCTCTGCAATAGAGCCGTCTTCCACCGATGAAACTAGGGACGCAGCACCAAGCCAAGCAACAAGGAAAGCAATACCCAAAAAGAAGCTAAAAAGCATCGTAAGACCGATGGAGTCAATGATGCTGGCCCGATAATTTATTTTAGGTATTAGATATTTATTACAGCACTTTTTCATAAGAATTTTAACGTCTCAAACACTGGTTTGGTGAGGTTGGCGACTTTTTTGGAACAAAAAAAATGACAGCTTTTCCAAGCCCACGTGCTTTGACTTGTTATGTGATTTCAACTTCATTACTACCTTTTTCACCTTTGTATTTTAATGTATATGTATTGCCTCCGGACACTAACTTACTTGAACATTGAAACTCCGGTGGCTTTCCATTCTTTTTGCCGAACTCGTTCATATTGAAATTTACTTTGAGTTCGGCGAGATCTATATCAGGCAGCTGAATGCCATGTTCATTTAAATCAGAAAGGAACCAATCATTTAATACAAGTGGCATGGTTAGTTTTGAATGAGGCTCACCATTAAAAAGACAACCTCCTGTTTTAACGTCAATTTCAAGTCGACCTGAACCCAACTTATTCAGCTGTTCAAAATCATTCGCTAACTGCCATCCACAAAACATGTGACAGAAAATATGTACTTGATGCTTGAATCTCTTCCTTCTCACGACTCTGACTTCACATAACGTCGTTATAACCTACAATTTGGCCAGACTGGATGCTGTGCGATAATGAGCTGAGCGATTGCACAGCATGGAATGTAGTCCAAATTGTCAGGTTTATAGCTTTGTTAGCTTTGGATAATTTTTTGGTATTCTTCGTATGCATCTTCATCTATTTCAACATCTCGGTTTCCCCCGTAAAGCCGATCGTTTTGATCTTTCCGGGGCCCAGAGATCCAGTATTCATGTCCTGAATCTACTTCGAAGTAATTTGCCTTAAAGCCATTTCCTTTTAGGCTTTGAAACTTTAAACCTTTGTAATATAGAGTTTTGCCGGATTTTGAAAAGTAAACTCTACCAATACGGGCAGGACCATCTAAACCGGAAGATTTTTCTTCAATGTACATGATTCTTGATCGGGATTCATTGAACTCCTTTGGCAAGGTCCATTCCTGATCATATTTTAAATTTCTATGTTCCACCTACACACTCCAGTATTTATGGAAACTAACGCCGCCAGCAAAGGCGAGCAACTTGTTGCGAGTCCAGTGCACGAAGCGCACGATTTTGGCTGGCTTGTTATGCATTATCCGTCGCTAAAGCCACTTTTTACTTTGTTGTTTAGCTCGATAAAATCTCTCACAAGCTGATCACAAACACTTTTCTCTGCACCGCAACTAACGCTTGTTTGGATATAAATAGAGCCGTCTTTTTCAACAACCTCTCTCTTTACATATGATGGATGAGCTGGATGCGTTTCTGGAGTAAAGGAGTACAGCGCTCTTTCTGATTTGACTTCTGCGATTTGCCAGCCACGCTCCTCCCT
This sequence comes from Sessilibacter sp. MAH1, assembly GCF_054658315.1. Classification (NCBI taxonomy): domain Bacteria; kingdom Pseudomonadati; phylum Pseudomonadota; class Gammaproteobacteria; order Cellvibrionales; family Cellvibrionaceae; genus Sessilibacter; species Sessilibacter sp. MAH1. The sequence continues at coordinate 221,343 of NZ_BAAGIC010000006.1, read as the reverse complement.
GACTTGAACATTAGGGTCAGATTTCAATTTCTCTAACAGTTCACCGACAGCGAAGCCTTCTTGATTCTGCCCTTTGTATCCAAGATCCTCTTTGACTGGCGATGTAGCTCCGCAGCCAAAAAGTAATATAGAAACTATAGAAATTATGATTTTTTTCATTGCTTCTTCTCATACATAACACCGAATTCAGCGGCAGTTTTTAGTTATGGTTTTATGGAATACTTTTGCGCAGCTAAACCATAAAACCGCTACTAAAAACTGTCCAGTGAATTGAAACGAAGCGGAACGGTGCTGCAACGACTTGTTAGGAACCGCCCCTTTTGGCATTACATAGACGATGAGCTAAGCGTGCATTCTCTGGAACTGTCTTGCCGCCACGCCAATAATGAATATCATGATCCAGAGCAGAGTCGTTCAATGAAACAATTTTATTTTTGCAGATAGAGCAGCTATTATTTTGCGAAAAGAGCTCTTCTTTTAAAGACCGCGAAAAACACCGCTGCTTGTCATTGGCAGGAAAGTCCTTTATAGCTTCTTTCAGGCGTGCGCGCCAAGTTTCAAAAGCATACTCAACATTTGAGTAATGACTCGTTCTATTTGATACAGCCTGAACCCAGCGCGCATCACTAGCTATTAGATCACAATACTCTTCATATATAGCATCTGATGCCCGCGTTATTTGTCCTAGGTCGTAATCACAAAATGAAACAGCAATAACTTGGAAAACTGAAGCGTTAATTTTTGGAGCCCATTCGCCTGCTCCCTTTTCAGATGTTTTTCTCAGCCTAAATGCCTTTTCTCCGAAAATAGTAAGTGATGATTTGGCTGCTTTGTTAAAAGTAGCTTCAAATTCCTTAAGTTTCGCTTGCGGCGCATTTTTATAGGTTTCAAGGAAGTCGTTTAAAAAAGGCTTCAAGCCTTTTTTTGCTTTCAGATAAGTCATGGTATAAAAAGCTAGGAACCTAAGTACCAACGCTCTATCAGCCATACGTTTATCAATATTTTTTTGATTGATGCATGCAATAAAGTCGTTGTTTTTTGATAAGTCTTTGATTAGATCATTTAAAACGCCACGATACATACAGTTTCGGATTTCCATATCATTTAAGGCTTTGCCTCCAGTGTTGAGCCTTTCAAAAATAAGAAACATTAAGTCTTTAGGAGTTGTATTTGAAAGCTCGAAAGTTCTTAACGTTGTGTCTTCTAGCTTTAATTGAACCGGCCCGTCTAAGTCTCTGAAATACTTACCGTTAAGCTCTTGACGAATTTCAAGCCCCGACAACGAAAACTCGTTATTAAAAAATTTAAACGTAGAAGTAAGCCGTTGCAGGCCGTCAATAACCTCATATTTACTTTCTACGTTTTGAGCTAAATATATTACCGGAACGGGAAGTTCAATTAAGAATGACTCTATTAATTTAGATGCTCTTGAATTGTCCCAAACATAATTTCTCTGCCATTCAGGATCAACTATTATTCTCCCAGTTGTGTACCAACGATTTAACTCGGCAAGACTGCGATCATTTTTTTCCAAACTGATTTTATTGATTTTACTTTCGATTGGCATTTCGCCTTCATCGTCGCCGTCAAATTGGTGATCGGTAATTTCGTTGCTTTCTTCGTATTCGGACATTTAACTCTCCTCTTGAACGTGCATTTCCTAACACCGCGCTCACCGGTAAATTATGAGCGCAGAGATTAATTTATCCGTGTGCAGCGCCTTGTTAAGCCATGGCATCTAACTCAGCCTGCGTGTTATATAAGCCTTTATGAGTTCCATCAATAATTGAACTTAGAGATTCCCTTAACTCTTTATATCTGGCATTCGTTTCAAAATCATTTGACGTTAAGTGAGTAAATAAATTGTATGGCTTATCTTTAGTCGGAGATTCGTTGAGATAGAAGCCTTCAAAATCAGGGTTGTGAACAACGGTTTTGACTCGTCCATTTGTAGAGTCAGCTAACGCTCGAATATTTATGTTAATTGTCCACATGGCATTTGCTACACCATCTTTTCTGAGTTTGGTATCTAAGTCATGGACGGCAATGGCATTAGCATTGAACTGATTAAAAATCTTGATGAATGTCGGTATATTTGCCTTACCTCTACAGTTGATTACGCAATAACTTCCCTCTATTCCACTCTTTTCAATGATGTACTGATACGCCAAATATTCAGTATCGCCCTCGACTAATATTGCATTTGGATAAAAAAAGAACTCATTCACAGTTGGGCAACAACGATTAAGCATCTTGAGATTATCTCGTTCGTCAGGACTAAAATGAGCTTTATCCGTCTGAAAATAGAAAACTCCCTGCTGGTTATTTGATACTTTTATTAGCGTTGTGTGATCTTGAGTCAGGTCGATGAATACTGGTGAATGTGTAGTGCAGATGACTTGCCATCCTTCTAGATCCGCGAGTGTATAAATGGCTTTCCTAGCAGCTCTTATTATTGATGGGTGAAGATTAATTTCTGGCTCATCAATCAGTAGCACTTTAGGAGTTTCATCTTGTATTACTTTTGCTCATTTTTTGTACATTCCTTCGCTACATAAAGCGTTCACAGCAGACCACAAAAAAGCTCTTTTTAATCCAGTACCTTGGTGTTCTAGCGATGATGGGTGGTTACTCGTTTTAACAAAAAACTTACTGCCATCTTTAATGGCATCTTCTGCCTTAAACTTACCAACACCAGTCTCAAAGCTTACGGTAGCACCTTGAAAAAGCTTATTTAGCTCAACCTCTATTTTGTTGCTTAGCTGTCCAATACTCCCCGAGAGCTCTTTATCAACTTCCTGAGCAAGTTTTTCGATTTCAGCTACAATTCCAGCAATTTTACTCTTGTCATCTTTTAATTTTTTTGCGGCATTCTTTGATGCCAAATCCTTTACAACTTTCTCCAGCGCATCGTAACCATCATTTGGGTTTAATCTTATAGGGGTTGGCAACCTGCTTTGTAGTAAAGTATTCCAGCCGCCAGCTCCGCCTTTCTTCCAGTCATTTGTTTTGTTGCTGAAACTATATTTAACACCGCTTTCATCGGGAGTTTCCCAACGAATTTGAAATTTTGCACACTCCCCAAACTCAGGATCATTTTGCAAATGCCATTCCTGCCCTAAAGTTTCGATGTCGTCCTGCGTAACATCATTAAATACTCCTGTAATTATCACGGGTGTATTAGCATATCGACCGTGAAAATGATCCAAGCTTAACGCGCTTCCCATTGAAACATAGGCTTCGTATGCATCTAAAATTGTAGACTTGCAGCTGTTATTCGGGCCGACCAAAACAACAATATTGTCGATGAGTATTTTTATCTCGTCCTTAATGCCCTTAAAGTTTGAGATAAGTAATGCAGATAGTTTCATGGGAACATCCTTATTGATAGGGCTTAACGCTGCCATAAAGGGCCGACTGGAGCGCAGCGTAAGGAGGTCCAGCGGAACGTAGTGGAGCGATTTTTGATGGCCTTGTTAGGCATTTTACTCAGCGCCGTATATTTTCTCACCTTCTTCTTGGCACAGAATTAGTACAGCGGATAAACCATGCTCACTATCAGAGTAATCTGGAGCCCTGATTGAAGCTGCGTATGCTTTAGATTTATTACCAATTTCCATGAGCTCTTGATAATTTAAATTAGAGTACTCAACGCCCAAGTTTACGCTACCATCAAAAACCTTTATAGAATTTGCGAGCATGTACTGCCTCACACAGCTATAAAAGAAGAAATCACTTTTGCTTATTGTTCCCATTCTTAGGTCCTTTGATGGGCCTGCAAAAGCGATGACCGAAAAAGCAAAAATTGTAATAAATATTATGGTACGCAATTTCATCTGTATGGATGCCTAACGCCCCGCTAAACAGCGAGCCACACAGTGGCGAGTCCAAGGCAAAAACCTGTTTTTGCCTGATGTTTGAGCGGTTTGTTATACGTTTTTAACATAACCAACCTTCACCACTATTGTTGAATTTACCGCTTTAAAATGCGGACCAATAAACTGAAAACTTACCACAGTTTGACGCGGACTATGAAGAACGAACGAGATTAATTTTCAGACTAAAAGATGCAAAATATTGGTTACCACGTTAGCCATTTAACGCTTTAGTTTACTGAAGCTTCAGCTACCAAGAATGACAAACTTCAGCGACAAAACAGTTCTTAAATTCACCAAGAATAATACAAAGAATACGTATAACGCTTTGCTTTGCGGCGCGCGTTAGCGCGTCCGGTGAAGGCCACATTTTGTGGCCGGAACGAATAAGAGCAACTTGTTAGAACAAGTACAAAAATAGCTATTTCTCATTGCTAAATGTGTACCACTAAACATTTAAGCCACCTCCCTTTCTGCTACCAAATTTACCAATTTGAGCCACGAAGAACGAAACTGCTATGCCTTACGCAACTACATTACTCATTGAAACTAAGAAGAGCAAAACTGCCCAAGATAAATCTACTTTTTACTACAAATTGGCTGCCACGATTTTCTAATTGTTTAGATTTCGTACCTTACTTAAAGACACAAAAACAAAAACATTCAGCTTACGTATCACCTAAAATTTACTACTGATAGAACCACTGAATAGTTCTAACAGTTTAATAGATGTTTTAACGACGCTTTTTCCAGAACTTATCGTCATGGTGACACCTATCTCAGGTAATTTTCTGAAAACTATCTTGAAAGGCTTTCTTCGTCAATTTGTTTGTCAAATTGGCGGGGAATTCATTTTTCTTATTTTGTACTGTGTGTTTTGGTGAATGACTGCTTTTAGGTGATTTGTTTTTTAGAGTTTGGGTGGCTTATGCAGTTAAGCATAATTGATGGCAGTTGTTGCTTGAAATTAATGGTTTTTTAGCTAATGGTTTTAATTAAGAATTATTCGAAAATTATTAATTTTCACATTTATAAAAAGGTGTAGTGATGATTTTCCTCTGATTAATTCATGACGGAGTTAATCAGAGGTTTTAAAAATTTTAGGTGAGTTTTAAGATTTTAAAAAAAGTTTGTCGTCGAGTATTCTTAACGGAAAGCAGTCGCTTTCGCTTTTTATGATCATGCTTTTATCGGCTCTTATGCAGGTGCCTGCGTACATGCCTGCGGCGGTAAAAGTGCACACTTGGGTGTAGTAGTCGTCGATGTTTGGCAGTGAGAATAATTGTTGGTAAATGGTTGGTTGGTGTTTAAAGGCACCTTTTGAGCTTTCCATTTTGGTATTTTCGCTGTCGTACATAATGATGTTTGAACCACAGCGACCAACAATGGGTTTTTCTACATAACCGGTTGCACTTAACTCGTCGTTAAGTTCAAACGATGAGTTTAATAAAAACGGATGGTTAGGAAATAGCGACCACAGTACAGGCAATATTGCTTTGTTGCTTGGTATTAAAGACCACATTGGTTCGAATACCATGATGTCTTTGTGCAGCAGTACATCGGAAAGTTGTGGTGAATGGCCCGGCTTGCAAAGTGGTTCATAGGTGCCATCGGTTTGGGTGGCTGTTTCGCATTCTTCACGAATTTGATCGAGTGCGGTTTCCCACGCCCAGGTTTTCCAAACCCAGTGCACTTGTTCGCCTTCTTCATCGATAATGGCGCCGTCATCCGACCATTTTAGGCGTTCAATTTTTTCGATAATTTTGCATTTTAAGCCAGCGGCTTCTATAGCAGCTTGCATAAAGTACGCGTGGTATTTTTCTTCGGGTTCGTCGTCACGTAAAATATGCACTGTATTTTTTGCATGGCTTTTTTTCCAAGCACGAACGAGGTCGGTAAATAATTCATTACCGCCGTCGGTGCCCTCGTCTACGCCAAAATGTTTTGACCATTTACCTTGTACTTTACCTGCCTCCATAAAGCACGAAGCCGAATCGCAGTTGTATTCGTACACTTTTAAGCCTTCTGGTCGCAAGGCGAAATCAAATCGGCTGGTGATGAGTTGGTTTAGGCGGTTGTTCCACGATTGTCTTATTTTCGGAATAATGGCTTCTGGAAAATTAAAGTATTGCAATAGCCAGTCGTTTTCTAGCACGTAGTCGGTTGCGTGCATAAACATGCCGTGCAGTTCGTTGGTGGCTTTTTCTAAGCGTTCGAATGCTGTGCGCGAAATTGTAAAGTAACGTGATCGGTCTTCAGGGAGCGTTGCTAAATAATGGCCACCCATCATTTGTACAAAGGCTTCTTCGTCTTTATTGGCGATGTTTAACCAGGTTTTTTTCTCGGTTTGGTAACCTTCGGCGTGACGATTTTGTATATTAAACAACGCTAAATCTTTGGTGTGCGTTGGGTTTGCATAGGTTGTATCGTCGGTTTGAATCATCCAACCCAAGATTTGAGCATTGCCAAACGAACAGGTTATCCAGTATTCACCATCTTCGCTGATTTTTGCCGACAACTGGCGGGAGTAATTTCGGTTTTGTGGCCAGGTTTGATGATCTACGTTTTGTTCGGCGACTCTTATCCAAGTATCAGAAACCTCGGTAACAATGGCTACGTGTCCAGTGTCTTCAAACTCGCCGCCTTCTTGCCAGATTAATAAACAGCCGTATTCGGGATGTTTTTTATTACCATTTTCGAAGGCTTGTAATGGTAAAAGCACGTTGTTTTTTACGTCGCGTACGTTACGTAAATCAAAAATATCGTATGCCATGGCAACGTCATCAAAGATGTAGCCAAAATTCACGTACAACCATCGGCGTGCGAATTCTACACACTGCCATTTGTAGCCCATGTAGATGCCGTCGTGATAACTACGAAAGGATTTACGCGATGGGTAATCACTTTTTAATGCAGAATCATAATCAGACGAATGGGCGGGAACATTTCCGGGAGCGTGGCCCAAAACGACTCCGAACGGTTGTTTATTGTTTTTACTCATGAGGTATTTGCTCGGTATTATTTTGTCAATAATTATGCGATGGCGTAGTTATTCAGTCTAGTGGCTATCTTTTGACTATGAAACTCGGATTAAATCAAAAAAATAAGCCAGTAAAGATCTTTAACGACAAGCTGGATTGATGAGGTTTCTGTAGAAGAATCTACTTTCTTAATAATTTCAACAGTTTAAAAGAAGCTCTTAACTACAAGAGCTTCTTTCGAGGTTGTTTTTAATCACTAATTTTCACTGCGAACGAACTTCTCGTCGTCACTCAAAGGCTTTCTTAATTTGATCGGATTTTGGGCTTTTCGTAACCGAATGTTTAATACTTCTACGAATAATGAGAAACCCATTGCAAAATATAAGTAGTTTTTGGGGATATGAATCCCAAAACCATCGGCAATTAAAGCCATACCAATTAACATTAAAAAGCTTAAAGCCAACATTTTTAACGAAGGATGGTTATCAATTACCTGTGCAATGTACCCAGACATCAACATCATTATGGCAACTGCACAAATTACGGCTGCGATCATTACTTCTACGTGCTGAGCCATGCCTACCGCGGTGATGATTGAATCAATTGAAAATACCAGATCGATGATTAAAATCTGAATAACCCAAATTAACATGGTGTTTCCGTAAGTTTTTACCGTACTTTCGGTTTCTAAACTGCCGTGAATTTCGCTTGTGCTTTTGGCCAGTAAAAATAAACCGCCGCCAATCAGGATTAAGTCTCGAAACGAGAAGCTTTGATCCAATATTTCAAAGACAGGATTTGTTAAGGTCATCAACGGAGCCAAAGCGCACAGCAATATGATGCGCATTATCATGGCCATTGATAGGCCGAGTAGACGAATTTTTCTTCTTAAATGTTTGGGTGCTTTACCAACCAGAATTGAGATGAAAATGATGTTATCAATACCAAGAACAATTTCTAAAATTGTTAGTGTTAAAAACGCAAAATATATTTCAGGATTTGACAATAATGCCATGATGGTTAGTTCCACTCACTAAATAAAGCATCCAGTTGTTCTTTGGTATTTTCCGAGTCATCAGCAAGTGTAAAAATATGGCCATCAAACAAATAGTTGATAGTGTATTTCTTAGTCGATATTTTTGTGCCGCGCGCATTAAAATTAAGTACTAAGTCTAGAATGCCATCGTCATTTAAATCAGCTTGCTGGGCTTTTGTGGGTTCAATGATGAATTCACCGTCTTGGGTGTATATCCAGTTTTGCAGGTCTCGCCATGAGGCTTCTTCAAGACCAAATCGAAAGGCCGCGTACTGACCAAAAACGTTGCCTTGGGATTGGTAAATCTCGTTGCAAACGAGCACGTCGCGCCCTTTTGAAGATTCAAACTTCAAGCATTCGTTAAGTCGATAACCGGGTTCGTAATAGCGTATCGACAGTTTTTCATCTAATTGTTCAAGCAGAATCATGCCGCCAAAATTATTACTGTGCGGTTCGCAGCCTTCGGTATCTACAACTATTTCGTTGGCCTCAGAGTTGCTGAATTTACCTAAGACCATTTTTTGCAAAAGCATGGGTTCTGGGATGTCGGCGTCTGCGAATGTCGGGCAGATTGCGCAGGCATAAGCCCCTCTCACACGAATCACGGGTTGTTCGCCGCATATGGCGCTGGCCGTTTTTTCGTCGACTTTTTGTTCTACGTAGATTTTGGGATTTGAGTTTGCGGTTGGGTGTATCAAGCTGCAAAGCGTTAAAAGCGACAATGAAGACATCGTCTTAAACATAAAAATTTTTTCAACCTATCAATAAATGTGTTTGCCGGCAGTTGTTAGCTGCTTTGGTTATTCACTAGGAATAACCATAAAATCGAAACTAAACGCGTTTTTTAAAGCTTTAAATCATCAACGCATGATGCGACACAATCCGCCGTGGAGTATTTGGAAACCGCTGGCTGTTGTTAAAACCTATACCATGAACATCTAACATAACCATGGCACAACAAAATGCGTGGTATTTTTTCGTGTAAGAATACGCTCGGTTTAAAGTTGAGCAAAGAAAACTCAGATTCTCTACACCGATTAAATACAAACGACTTTTTAGAGCGGTGCGAAAAGGTCGATAGCTACTGGAAACGCGTTGCATAGAGGGAGTGTGCTGAGCAGTAAACGTGCGAAACGTGAAAGATGTTAAATAGAATACGCGAAATGGAGCATTGTTTACTATCTAGTTTTCTATTTTTCTGCAAATAAATTTTTCTATGAAAGGATTTTTTACAAAGTTGCGGGTTATTAGAATACGGCACGGTTAACGTGCGATCAAAACTCTACCGTTGTGGTTGAGCTTTTCGGCTTTGCCTGTTTCATACTGCATAAACCGGCTGGCTAATTCATTTTGATCTCTTAGAGTCATCTGCTAAAAATGTGATTGTTAATTTCCCGACAGTTTTAGATCTGGATTGGTATCCAGCCCGGTAACGCATCCATGCGTTGATTGTATTGTTAGTGTTGTTTGCGACTAAAATCTATTTGCAGTTCTTGGGATTAGATTTAAAAACCTTCTAAAACGACCTTCCCAATTGAACTTGCCGATTCCATTATGCGGTGTGCCTCTAAAAGATTGGTTGCGTTAATCTTTCCTAAATGCTGTCCCACGGTTGTTTTAATTCGACCTTGATCAATTAAGCTTGCAACCTCGGTTAAGAGTTCGTGCTGTCTAATCATGTCCTCTGTTTTAAACATCGATCGAGTAAACATAAACTCCCAGTGAAGAGACAAACTTTTTTGTTTAAGTTTTTTTATGTCCAGTGCATTGGGATCATCAATTAAAGCCAGCTTACCCATTGGTTTTAGTACTTCTACGTACGCCTCTAGGTAACTGTCGGTATGGGTTAAACTCGCCACGTGAGTTACCGGGCCGATGTTAAGTGCTTTAATTTGCTCGGGCAGTGATTTGCTGTGATCAATAACATAGTCGGCGCCCAGATTTGTGACCCATTCCCGACTGGAGGCGCGCGACGCGGTACCAATAACCGTAGCGCCGGAGAGTGTTTTGGCGAGTTGTACCAAAATAGAACCGACACCACCTGATGCACCAACAACCAATAAGACTTCTTCCGATTTTAATCGGTTAGCGTGGGATTGTTTGTGTACCCCTAATCGTTCGAACAACAATTCCCAGGCAGTTATGGTGGTAAGCGGCATAGCGGCGGCCTCGGCATCGCTTAAACTTTTCGGTTTGTGGGCCGCTAGGCGCTCATCAACCAGTTGATACTCAGCATTACAACCCTGCCGAGTTAAATCGCCAGCGTAATAAACCTTATCACCTACCTTAAACAAAGATACATCGTCACCTATAGCAATCACCTCACCCACGGCGTCCCATCCTAATATTTTGTATGAGTCTCCGGTGGCAGACACATTCTGGCGAATTTTGTAATCGACGGGATTCACGGCAATTGCATGAACCTTGATCAACAGGTCTCTGCCGGTAGCGATAGGTTGTTCTAACGTTACATCAACCAACGCATTTGCACTGTTTAATGGGCCAGACACTTGGTAACCGATGGCTTTCATTGTTTGCTCCAGTAGTTGCTAATAAAACCAATGTGCGAATCTTAACGCTTGATTTGTTCACTAAAAACACCATAGTATTTGTTTTATTATCAAAAAATATTTGATTAAAATGTTGGTAAGTGATCTTAATATCGTTCTAAAAGTAGCTGAATTTAAAAGCATTAAAAAAGCAGCAGAGAGTCTAGATTTGCTAACCGCTACAGCCAGTGCGGCTTTAATGCGCGTTGAAAAGTCTTTAGGTGTTGAGCTGTTTCAACGCACTACTCGACAATTAAAGCTGTCACCGGCCGGTGAACGTTTTATTCCGCAAATTGAACAAGCCGTGTTGCTACTAACGCAAATTCAACAGAATTCTAAAAATGATTTGGGTGTAATTGATGGCGAAATTCGACTTGCTGCACCGTCTGATTTTGGTCGTAATGTCGTTTTAGAATGGCTTGACGACTTTATGGAGCAATACCCAAAAGTCTCGTTAAAACTTCATATTAGCGATAGCAATGTCGATTTTTATCGCGAACCCGTTGATATTGCACTGCGCTACGCGCCACCCAAAGATTCTCGAATGTATGGCTTTAAAATTTGCGATATTCCAAGAATATTATGCGCATCCCCCAGTTATTTAAACCAGTTTGAACCAATAAATAATCTGCAAGATTTAGCTTTACACAACGGATTATTTTATCAATTGCACGACATTATTTACGATGTGTGGGAATTTGAAAAAAACGGCAAAAAAACGAAAATTAAAATGCAAGGCAACCGAGCAACCAACGATGCCGATTTGGTGAGACGTTGGTGCGTATCGGGTAAAGGCATCGCCGTAAAATCCGCGTTAGACATATCAACCGATCTACTCAGCGGAAAACTGGTAAAATTACTGCCCGACTACACCCCAAAACCCACAGAACTTTGGCTTATATGCCCTACCAAACAACTGATCACACCGGCAATTCGATGCCTTCGCGAACACATAACAGAACGCTGCGATAGAGTGTTGAAGGAATTAAAACGGAGTCAGTTATTGTAAAAATAATTTGGCAGAATAACCAACGTTTAAAAATCTCTGATTAATTCGCAGGTGATTTTATCTGAATTGATAAATAGACAACACGATTTTTAATTTTTTCTCAAAGTCAGTTATTTACGGTTCCTGAAATTGGCAATACATCTTTGTATCGCCGGAAGCTCTGGGTTAATTAGAGTTTTCCATGAAAATAAAATACAAAGCAAAGATTTTACGGAAAAAACACCGTAAACTGATGAGCTGAGTCACTCATAATTTAATTGAAGTTTGTTATGGCATCTAAAACATTAGACAAAGCCCAATTACACGGTAATATTTTTTTGCTGACCGATAATCAGCAATCGTTTGCGTCTGCGCAAATAGAGTTGTTACGCGCTGTTCAAGCCTGTGGTTCTATTTCTAAGGCGGCAAAAATGGCAGGTATTAGCTACAAAACTGCGTGGGACCGAATCGATGCCATGAATAATATGTCGGCTAAACCCTTGGTTAACCGTTCTACCGGTGGTGCTAAAGGTGGTGGCACAACATTAACCGAGCTTGGGGTGCAGGTGGTTGAAGGTTTTGAAGCTTTGCAAAAAGAGCATCAACTTTTTTTAGAACGTATAGGCGATAAACTGCAATCACTTAATGATGTTGCAAATTTTATTCGTGGTGAGTCGGTAAAAACGAGTGCAAGAAACCAATTTGTAGGTATCGTTAAAAATATTGCGTTGGGTAAAGTTAACGCAGAAGTTGAAGTTGATATTGGTGTTAATCAATCGGTATATTCAGTTGTTACTATGGACAGCGTTAACACCTTACCAATTCATGTTGGTGACGAAGTTATTGTACTGGTTAAGGCGCCAACCGTGATGATTTCAACGGATGTAACCCTTAAAACCAGTGCAAGAAATTGTTTAACCGGTGTGGTGTCGCGCGTTAACGAAGGTACTGTGAACAGTGAAATAATTCTTGATCTTGGCGAAGGCAAAGCCATTTGTGCAATTATCACCGATGTAAGTGCACGGGAGTTAAAGTTAGAGCAGAATATTCAAGCATCTGCTATTTTCACATCCACCAATGTTGTATTGCTTAAGGGTCGTTAATAAATACAGAGTCGATCAAAAGCTCCTGTCATTGAATGTTAAATCATCTAAAATTTACCAGTAATGACTGGTTTTACGATTCGCTTCTGTTGGTCTTAAGCTCAAAATATTAAAGGAAACTCTGATTAACCTAGAGTTTCCAGCGACACAAGGATGTGTCGCCAATTTCAAGAACGGTAAGTGATTGAAATTGTCAAGAAATTGGAAATCGCATTTTCAATTTCTGTCCTCTGATTAAATCAGGGATGAGTTAATCAGAGGTTCCTAAATGTTTTTCGCAACAATAATTTGTGAGGCTTTAATTAACGCTGTGCAGTTACTGCCTTCGTATAACGCTAAATCGTCAACTGTTTCGCAGGTGACAATGGCGGTCAAAATTTGATTGGACGATAATTGAATGGAGATCTCGCTGTTAACCGCGCCTATTTTTATTGTATTGATTTTACCTTTTAAACGATTGCGAGCGCTAATTTTTAGATCTGGTGTGGCCGTTAAAATAATAGAACTGGACTTAACAATGGCGGTTAATTTGTCCCCTACTTTTATGGCTAGGTCTGTTATGGCGTCGTTGGTAATATTGGCAAATAATGTATTGTTATTACCAATGTCGATCCACACATCGCCATTCACTGCACCTTTCACAACATTGGTAACCGTTCCGGTTAATTGATTCCGTGCGCTAATGTTAAGCATAGGTTACCTCACCTAAACCAATCAATATTTATTACTTACCATTCTTAAAATTTACGACGCATTTTTGTGTTGCTGGCTTGTGTCACTGGTTTGAGTTACTGGTTTAAGTTGTTGGAAATACTGGGTTGTTGAGTGTTGTCATTATTAAAATATTCTAGAATCAAATATTGGTATTGCTTGTAACCAAAATTACATCATTAGCTTTAAAGTTAGCACAAACCTGATCACCCATTTTACAGTCAAACTCGCTTAATTCTTCGTGACTGATGGACGCAAGTAGTTTAATACCGGAATCGGTCTGTAGCGCAATTTCGTTGTTAATTAAGCCGTATTTAATGTCTATTACAGTTCCGGCAAGAGTGTTGCGAGTTGATAGTAGCGAGCAGCTCTCTGGGTTTGAAATCAAGATGGAGTTTTCTTTAACCAAAACAATGACTCTAGAATTGAGCTGTAGATTCATCGATTCAAACGCGCTTAAACCTACCGTGGCTACTAGGGTTTCTTGACCCGACAACAATACCACAATTTCAACATTGACTTCGCCAAGACTAATAACGGCAACACGACCACGTAATTGATTAACCACACTAAACCTTGTTGGTGAATTACGAGCTAAATTAAGATTGTGGTTGATATTGTTCATAAATTTATTCATGAAGCGCCCTTTTGTATTTGGCGTTAAACGTTATCCAAAGCGTGTTTTTTAATTATTATAGAATTCTTTGAAGGCCGTTTGAAACCAATAAAAAATTGGAAACTCTATTCGCAATTTCTGTCTTCTGATTAATTCGCGGTTGAGTTGATCAGAGGCGCCTAAAATCAGAGGTTCCTGAAATCAAAGATTCCTAAAATCAAAGATTCCTAAAATCAGAGATTCTTAAACAGCATTCATAATTAAATATCACTACTGCGTTTTGTAGCCATAACTGTGAATAATTTCGCGAGCAGCATCGGATTTTAAATAGGTTAAAAAATCTAAAGCGGCTTGATTATTCTGAGCATTTTTTAATAAAACAGCATCTTGGCGAATGGGGCTGTATAAATCTGTGGGCACAATCCAGCTGGAACCTGAGATCAATTGCCCTTTATTCATTATTTGTGATAACGCAACAAAGCCTAAATCTGCGTTGCCTGTAGCAACAAATTGGTAGGTTTGAGCGATGTTATCGCCTTTTACTAATTTCGGATTAGTTTGCTGAGTGAGATTTAATGCTTCAAGTACTTCAAGGGCTGCGGCACCATAAGGTGCTAGTTTTGGGTTTGCTAACGCCAATTTATTAAATGTCCCCGATTTAAGCACTGTAAATTGGTCATCAATAAAATTCTCTTTTGCAGACCATAAGGCTAGCGCACCAATGGCGTAGGTGAAACGGCTACCTGCAACGGTTAATTTTTCATTCTCGAGTAATTCTGGTTTGGTTTGATCGGCTGATAAAAACACCTGATAAGGCGCGCCGTTTTTAATTTGCGAGTATATTTTTCCAGAGGAGCCAAATGATTCTATCACTTTGTGATTGGATTTTTGCTCAAAGTCGGCAACAGCCTCTTTCATTGCCGCCGTAAAATTAGCGGCAACAGCTATGTGTACTTCGTCGGCGCATACACTTTTTATCATAATAAGGCCAACGGCCAGCGCCATTAAACGCCTGACAATACTCATCGGTTTCTCCACGGATTGATTTCACACAATCAAAGCTCTGGTACAACACCACTGCGTTATATAATTTAATATATAACGAATTGAGTCAAGTTAAATTGATTAAAGAAACCACAACAGAGATGAGTTTAGCGAAATGTATACCAGAGACGTATAAAGAAGTTGATGGCTAAAACCTGATCAAAAACAGGAATAACTACGGAGATTTAGAATAACAAATTACATGAGATAATATCGTTAACTAATTGAAATATATGGACTATTAAGATTATATTTACCTTCCCATAATATCGATATCAACATTGCGCGTTTAATCTTCAACAACCCCGTTGTAGGTATCACCACTTAGTGGCGACGATTACCTCACCGGATATGCGTGACCTAACTAATACGATTATGAGCTCAGTTAAGCGTGATATTGGGCTTACGGCGTTTCTCGATATCACTTTGGCGCTTGTCGGTATTTGCTTTTTCAAAATCGATAAGAGCCTTGCCGTCTACTGTGCCTAGGGGTTTTCTTGAGTCTCTTTCGAGTTTTCTATCGGCAATTAACGATAAATAACGAGAGCAGCACACGCGCAAGAATGATGTGAAATTACCCAAATCATGGTCGGCATCGATGGCTTCTAAATACAATTTAGTAATCAATTGAGCTACCGATAAATCATCGCGGTCGGCAATCTCTTCTAACATGTTCCAGAAAAATTGTTCCAACCGAATTGAGGTAACAACGCCGTCAATGCGAATAGATCGAGTTGAAGATTTCCAAAGTTCGCTGTCGGCAGCTATAAAGAGCTGGCACATAGTATTCTCATAAATAGTACGAGTAGTATTGAATATCCAAAAGCCTCTGATTAACTCTTTCATAAATTAATCAGAGGATGAAAATTGAAATTGGCAACACACCTTTGTATAGCAGAAATGTATAGCAGAAAACTCCAGTTTAATCAGCGTTTTCTGTTTTTAAATTACGCTTCTAACAAAGCTACAAACTGTTTGATAAGTTCTGGGTGCGCAGGCCAAGCAGGTCCACTGACCAGATTCCCGTCGGTAGTGGCTTGATCCATTTGTAAATCAACATAGCTTGCACCACACGCTTCGATCTCGGGTCTGCACGCAGGATAGGCCGACACTGAGCGCTCTTTCAAAACGCCAGCCGCGCTTAATACCTGCAAGCCGTGACATACCGATGCCACTGGTTTATTGAACTCAAAAAAGTGGCGAACCGCTTTTAATACCTCGGGATTTAACCGTAAATATTCAGGCGCCCGTCCACCAGGAATATAAAGTCCGTCGTAGCTGCTTACGTCAATTTCATCGAATGATGCGTTTAATGTGAAATTGTGTCCGGGTTTTTCGGTATAGGTTTGATGACCTTCAAAGTCATGAATGGCTGTGGCGATATTTTCTCCGGCTTTTTTGTTCGGACAAACCGCATCAACTTGATAACCAAACGCCATTAACGCTTGGTAAGGTACCATGTTTTCGTAATCTTCAACAAAATCACCGGTAATCATAAGAATTTTTTTCATTGTGTGACCTCTAGACTTATTATTTGAAGGTTTTGACTCATAAGGTCATTACAGCACGGTGGTAGGTAGAAGAGGTAATAGCATGTTACTACAAATGCGGTTGATGGCTGTTTTTAACAAAATTATTTTAGGGTTGCATGCAGTTTATGTTTGTTATTCTTTGTTTAAATTAAAGAAATTCGTTTTTTTAAATTCAATGGGCTCGTTTGTTTAAATCAAAACAGTTCGCTTGTTTACATTAAAAATACGTTATACAAAAACTGCGAAATTTATTTTTACGCATATGAGTGTTTAGTCATATTTAAACGGCTTTAATTAGTATGTTTGAATAATACACCGAAAACACATTCAATTTCCTACACTTTATCCGTCCAAAAGCTGCGAGCCAATTCCACAAAGTTCGATAAATAACGTACATCGTTATCACTTTCGCGGGTACCTAAATATATTTTTTTAAACACACCCTGCTTACCCAAACTGGCAATCGATAAGCCAAGCTGATTTTGATATTCACAAGCCAACCATTTTGGCAATGCCGTTACACCACGATTACTGGCGACCATTTGCAATAAAATGTCTGTAGCTTCTATGGTTTTATGTCTTTTAGGAATTACGCCACTGGGCTTCAAAAATTCGGTAAAAATATCCAAACGATCCACGTCAACCGGATAGGTAATTAATGTTTCGCCGCGTAAATCTTCTGGCTGAATGCATTGTTTGTGGCTTAATTGATGACCGTTATTAACTACTAAGACCTGTTCGTAATCAAACACGGGTTCAAAATGCAAACCTTCTTTAAAAAATGGATCGGGTGTTACCAATAGATCAATTTCATAATCAAAAAGAGCACCAACACCACCAAAGCGAAAACGCTGCTTTACATCCACATCAACGCCGGGCCACTGTTTCAAAAATGGTGAGACAATTTTCAATAACCATTGATAACAAGGATGGCATTCCATTCCAATTCTAAGCAATCCTTGTTCGCCCAAGCCAAATTGTTGCAGTTTTGATTCGGCATACTCCAATTGGGGCAATATACGATTGGCAACATTTAATAGATATTGACCCGACTGCGTAAGACGAAGCTTTCTTCCATCACGAATCCAAATACTGGTGCCCAGTTTATCTTCCAGCTTACGAATGGTGTGGCTTAGAGCGGATTGGGTTAAGCACAGCTCTTTGGCTGCAGAGGTAAGCGAGCCCTGCTCTTCAACGGTTTTTACAAGGCGTAAATGTATTCGTTCTAGCATAATTCTATGAATGAAAGTAATGGATGTGTGAATTTATACCATTTTATTTCATAAATAAACTTACCTATTCTTGCCGGCAACTTAAATACATTGATTGGTGGGCAATATAACCATGGTCTTAACTCATAATCTTGGATTTCCACGTATTGGAAAAAAGCGTGAACTTAAATTTGCGCTAGAAAGCTATTGGCGAGGCGAATCGTCGCTCGAATCTTTAAAACAACAAGCGGCGGCGCTGCGTAAAATCCATCTTCTTGAACAAAATAAACTCGATTTTACGCCGGTTGGAGATTTCTCATTCTACGATCAAGTGCTGGATATGAGTTTTACCTTGGGTAATTTACCGAAGCGCAGCCGAAACTTTACCGGTGAAGAGCTTGATAATTATTTTCGCGTAGCACGGGGGCAAACCTCAAAATCCTGCTCCTCTTGTGAACAGATTCATGCTGGCGAAATGACCAAATGGTTTGATACTAATTACCATTACATTGTGCCGGAGTTTGATGAAAATACCGAATTTAAGCTAAATGCCACGCGTATTTTAGAGCAAATTGAAGAAGCTCGGGCATTAGGTGTAAACACTAAGCCCGTCATTATTGGCCCAGTTACCTATTTATGGCTAGGTAAATCAAAAGATCAATCTCATCGATTAAATTTGCTAGAGCGTTTACTGCCGGTCTACAGCCAATTGTTACTCGACATAAAGCAAACCGGTGTTGAATGGATTCAAATTGATGAACCTATTTTGGTGACAGAATTAGACGCGCAATGGCAAACGGCTTTAGAAAAAAGTTATCACACCCTAAAACACGTCAATATTAATATTTTATTGGCAACCTATTTTGGTACCTTGCAAGAAAATCTACAGCTTTTGTGCAACCTTCCAGTGGCAGGTGTTCATATTGATGCAATTAATGCAAAAGACGAAGTTATAAAAGTTATTGATTGGCTACCTACCCATAAAATTCTATCGCTGGGTATTATTAATGGTAGAAATATTTGGAAAACAGATTTAAATGCACTGCTCGATTGGTTGGAACCTCTTGCGCGATTACTGAAAAAACGCTTGTGGTTAGCACCTTCGTGCTCTTTATTGCACGTTCCGGTTGATCTAGAAAGTGAAATACAACTGGATTCTGACATTAAAAGCTGGTTGGCATTTGCGTTACAAAAATTAGAAGAGTTAGAGATTGTAAAAACGGCTTTAAATGAAGGCCGCGAGAGCGTTGTTACGGAACTTGCCAAAAATGCCCAAGCAATACAGTCACGTAAAAACTCTACGCGTGTTCATAACCCCAAAATTAAAGAAAACTTAGCAAAAATTACATCGCAATTAGGTAAAAGAACCAGTCAATATCCAGTACGTGCAGAAATACAGCGCAATTTATTTAAATTGCCAGAATTTCCAACCACAACGATTGGTTCTTTTCCGCAAACAAAAGCAATTCGCGCAACGCGTACGCAATTTAAAAACGGCGTTATCGATTTTGAGCAATACCAACACATAATGCAGCAAGAAATTTTGCATTGTGTGCGTGTGCAAGAAGAGCTTGATTTAGACGTATTGGTGCATGGCGAAGCCGAACGTAATGATATGGTTGAATATTTTGGTGAACAGTTAGACGGCTACGCATTTAGCCAATACGGTTGGGTGCAGTCTTATGGGTCGCGCTGTGTTAAACCGCCAATTTTATTTGGCGATATCAGTCGCCCTAAAGCCATGACCGTTGAATGGATACGATACGCGCAGTCATTAACGTCAAAACCCATGAAAGGCATGTTAACCGGCCCGGTGACGATTTTAAATTGGTCGTTTGTGCGCGATGATCAACCGCGCTCAACAAGTTGTTATCAATTGGCGTTGGCCATCCGTGAAGAAGTGCTTGATCTAGAGAGTGCGGGTGTAAACATTATTCAAATTGATGAAGCTGCGTTACGTGAAGGTTTACCGTTAAGGCAAAGCCAATGGAATCAATATCTGGATTGGGCGATTGAATGTTTTCGTATCACGGCTAATGGAGTTAAAGACCAAACTCAAATTCACACGCATATGTGTTACTCAGAGTTTAACGACATTATTGAAGCCATCGCAAATATGGACGCCGATGTAATTACTATTGAAACATCTCGATCGGATATGGAATTACTCGACGCCTTTGAAGACTTTAATTATCCCAACGAAATTGGCCCTGGTGTTTACGACATACATTCGCCGAATATTCCAAGTAGCGACTCTATTGTTGCGCTTATGAAAAAGGCCAGTGAAAAAATTGATGCTAAAAAACTTTGGGTGAATCCAGATTGCGGGTTAAAAACTCGTCAGTGGGATGACGTTATTCCGGCATTAACAAACATGGTTGCAGCAGCCAAAACGCTTCGCGGAGCCGTTTGAATGTACAGAGGGAAACGAAGATTAGGTTAGCGCTTTGAGCGATATAAGATTTAACTGCCGCTCTATTCTCTCTAATAAAATTCTAGGTCAGTTAACCAGAGACTCTTTAAAGGAACTTCTGATTTTCTCATCCATGATTTTATCAGAACACAGAAATTAAAAATGCGATTTCAAATTTCTTCACAATTTAAGAGCGTTTAGCCACACAAGGAAGTGTTTTTTTCTAAGAAAAAGCCCACGTTGGAGTCATTTGTGGGCTTAATAAAGGACCAGTTATTAATTAATAACCCGCAAATTGAATAGAATAATTGTAACCACGTTGTGGTGCAGAGAGCTTTTCGAATTTAAGCTCAGCTAAATAAGCCATGAGTTTTTCTTCAAACTCATCAACAGAATCAAGACTACCACCGGTGATTTCTTTGCGTGTAGGGTATACGCTGTCTACTTCGCCATCGGGCGTGATAATAATGTGAATGAACATTTTAACAGCAAGTTGAGGGTCGTTTTTACGAACTTCATGGTAAATCGCAATCATTTCATCTTGCTTACTGTCTAGAGTATGCTTGATAGAAGCGTCTGAACGAAGTGTTGTGAAATGTTGTTGAGGTGTTGTTTCAGAACTATGTACATTTGCACATGCCGTTAATGCAACAATAAAAACGGTAGCTAAAATCCGAATAAACATAGGTTTTCTCAAGAAGTTATTATTAGATAACCGATGGTAAACCTTACTCCTAAGCACGCACAATAAGCCGAAGGTTTGAATTTTACGCCAGTTTAGGTTGTTAATTGATCAATTTCCCCTATTTGGATTTATTATTAGCATAATTGCCAATAAAACTATGCCGTTATGTTGACGGAATATATGGGCAACCGTAACTAAACGATCTTTTATTTATTTACGGTGTTGTTTTCGAACTTGCTAATAATATCGGTGATAAAGCGCTCCGAAAATCCAGCAGCAAATGATTGAATTAGCAGTTTGGTGTAATCACCTCCATCACCCCGAATAAAGAATATCAGCCATTAAGAGATGAAAAGCAGATGTATACCTACGAATGAATTTGGTCTTGGAAAAGCTGAATACTGGAAAAAATACAACGCTGACAAAGAATTTAATTTGACGGTGTTATAAGTCATAAGAACCCGTGAACGTATTAAAGGACACTCTGATTAACCTAGAGTTTCCCGCGACACAAGGATGTGTCGCCAATTTCAAGAACGGTAAGTGATTGAAATTGTGAAGAAATTGGAAATTACATTTTCAATTTCTGTCCTCTGATTAAATCATGGATAAGTTAATCAGAGGTTCCTAAAAATAAAGTGATCACAGATTCTTATAAAAATACCAGCCGGTTTTTGCAATTCGAATAACGGTGTAATTTAACCTATCGAAGACATTTATAGGAACCTTCTATAGTAACCTTCGACTAACTCGTCTCCGGTTTAATCGGAGTCTCCTATAAACCCAGTTCAGAAAGTGACGGAAAATCATCCGGTCGAACAGCGCCTTCCCAGGTAAATTTCCGATCCGCTTCTTCAATTTTAACGTCGTTGATGCTGGCGTGGCGTTCTTGCATTAAGCCATTTTCGTCAAAACTCCAGTTTTCATTACCGTAAGATCGGTACCATTGGCCATCATCATCGTACCATTCGTAGGCAAAACGAACGGCAATATGATTGTCGCTATAGGCCCATACTTCTTTAATTAATTTGTAGCCGGTTTCTTTTTGCCACTTGTTAGCCAGAAATTCAACAATCTCGGCACGGCCATTAATGAATTCTGATCGATTGCGCCATTTACTATTCGGCGTGTATGCCAAGGATACGGCTTCGGGATTTTTACCATTCCAAGCATCTTCGGCTTTACGGGCCTTAATGGCAGCGGTTTGTGCGGTAAACGGAGGCAACGGCGGGCGAGCTGATTCAGTCATGTCTTTCTCTCAAAGTTGTTTGTTTCTTATTTTAAGGAAACTCTGATTAATCTAGAGTTTCTTGCGACACAGCAATATGTCGTCAATTTCAAGAATTATAAGTGATTAGAATTGTGAAGAAATTGGAAATCGTATTTGCGATTCCTGTCCTCTGATTAAATCATGGATGACTTAGTCAGAGGTTGCGTAAATTAGAAAAAATTAGCTTAGGCAATAAACGCCGCCAAAGCATGTTTCTTTCATCAGCGGCAATTAGCTATAAAATTTTTACCAAGATTTATACGGTAAGAATTTGCCATTTAGCGTTAGCAAAACGCGATCGCCTTTTGGATCTTCGATTTTGTCAACTTCCATTGAAAAATCGATGGCGCTCATAATGCCATCACCAAATTTTTCTTGAATAACCTGTTTGAGCGTTTCGCCGTACACGCCAACAACTTCGTACAGGCGATAAATTAATGGATCGGTAGGTACGGCTTGATCCCAAATTTTGGTTGGGTAGGCTTCTAATGCCGCCGCCACTTTTTCACCAAAGCCAAAATACTCGGCAATCGCCTTGGCTTTTTCGGCAGGAGCACTGTTCATTCCCAAGCAGGCCGATGCAAGCCAAACCGGTGACATACCAAGGCTCTGACCAATCTCTTCCCAAGTAACGCCTTTTTCAGCTTTGGCGGCCATTAATTTTTCGGTCATGGTTAATTTGTCCACAATACTGCTCCTGTTTTTTTAAATTGTATGATCGTTTGTTCGGCCAATGAAAAATCATTAGTGCGTGATGCATACTCCTAAGCAATATAAGAACCAGTCTAGAAGTATTTCATAATGTATTGATATTTATGGAAAATATAAAATATTTAAGTGATTTATAATGTACGAAATATCGTAATTTATGATATTTCGTAGCGTGAGTTGATGAAATTTCGTAGTATGGTTAAACCCGATTTATTTCATCATTATTTCTAGGCCGATCGCAAAATGATCTCTACGGATAACTCAGTACAAGCGCCCTCGCCGGACTTGTGGACCAAGTTTGGTGAACATTTGCCCTGTGGTTTCATGGTTTTTAATCCGGTTAATGATGAAATTATCGCCGTTAATAATGTCTTGGCGGATTTGTTGAGTAAAAACAAAACCGAGCTTGTTCGTCAAAAAGTCTCCAGTTTATTTAAAAACAATTTCAATCAACTACTGTTGTTTACCCAAGAAGTGCTCGAAAAAGATACCGCTTGGACGGACTCTTTAACGTACGAATTTGCGTCGAAAACTGTTCAATTAGAAATCTTAGCAAGATGTATAAATGAGCCGAGCGAAACCGTAATTTTGGCGCTAATTCAAGATGCCAGCGAATTAAAAACCCTACGTGATCAACAGGAGGCGCAGCGATATTTTTTATCGGGGTTGGGTCATTGGAATCAAACAACGCAGGTTTTTCAAGAATTTGAACGCGAAAATCAATTGCTGTTGGATGCCGCCGGAGAGGGAATTTACGGCGTAGATGTCAACGGCTTAACGACCTTTATTAATCCGGCTGTTGAGCGCATTTTAGGGTACACCGCCGCAGAACTTGCCGGTAAAAATATGCATGTAATGATTCACCACAGTTTTAAAAATGGTGACCATTTCGATGCAAAGGACTGCCCTATTTATGAAGCCTTTCGAGACGGCGTAGTGCACAGCGTTGAGCAAGATGTTTTTTGGAGTAAATCTGGCCAGCCGGTGTATGTCGATTACACCAGTACACCGATTCGAGATAATGGTGAAATTATTGGTGCTGTTATTGTTTTTCGCGATGTTTCGCAAAAAATCAACGATCAAAAAAACCTAATTGCAGCGTTAGAAGAAGTCGAACGACTCAAAAATCGACTAGAGCAAGAAAATGCCTATCTGTTAGAAGAAATTAATTCTGAATTTAATCATCAACAAATTATTGGTACGTCTTTAGCCATTCAAAAAGTTATTCAACAAATTGAACTGGTTGCACCAACCGATGCAACGGTGTTGATTACCGGTGAATCTGGTACCGGTAAAGAACTGATTGCTCGGGCGATCCACGAGTCGAGTACACGGCGTGATAGACCGCTTATTCGTGTTAATTGCGCAGCAATACCCAGTGATTTATTTGAAAGCGAATTTTTTGGTCACATAAAAGGTGCCTTCACCGGTGCAACCGCAGATCGCGCCGGACGCTTTGAACTCGCCGATGGCGGTACCATTTTTTTAGATGAGGTTGGAGAAATTCCGCTGCATTTGCAAAGTAAATTATTAAGAGTGCTGCAAGAACAGCAATTCGAACGCATTGGTGATGCAAAAACTCGTATCACCGATGTGCGTATCATTGCGGCTACTAATAAAAATCTGCAACAGCTGGTGGCCGCAGGATTATTTCGAGAAGATTTGTATTTTCGACTCAACGTCTTTCCTCTCGCCTCGCCGTCATTGCGCGATCGAATTGATGATATTCCATTGCTGACGCATCATTTTTTGAAAAAAGTATGCACAAAAATTAACAAGGAGTTACTAGAGTTACCGATAGGTGAAGTTGAAAAACTCAAAAGTTACAGTTGGCCCGGAAATATTCGTGAACTGGAAAATATTATTGAGCGACAAGTTATTTTAGCGACAGGTAACAAACTTCGTTTCCCGGATTTTCAGCAAACACCGAGCATTCAAGGAAAATCTTCACCAGCAAAAGTGGATATTCTTAGCGAAGAGGCAATTCGTGAATTTGAGCGAGTCAATACTCAAAATGCCCTAACCCATTGCAACGGTAAAGTATTTGGTAGTGATGGCGCGGCCCAGTTATTGGGTATAAAAGCCACAACATTGATATCGCGGATAAAAAAATGGGGGTTAAATGATGACTAAATCATTCATTCAGTCTTTTGGGTAAAAATTAGAAATGCAGTGTTCGATTTTTTCTACCTTTAGAATAATTAAAATTAATAAATAATGCATTTAAGATGATTTTTAAAATAGGATAAAGCTCGTACTTTTTTGATTATTTTGGCCAATAGATTAGAACTCTTTCATTCAAAAATGTATCACTGTGTTTTCGGTTCTTATCACTATCCCTCATCTATCAATCGTTTATATCAGTTATATCAACGCTATTTATTCCAAATAGGTTCCTGTTTGTAAGGCGCCGTGTCTACAAAATCAGGCAATATGTTTGTAGGATTAGGCAAGTAATTCGTCTTTGAATGTCATACCTTAGTAACACCCGTTTTAGATTTTCAAATTCTTGCTTGGGAGACCTCATGACTATTACTGTAACGCCGGTACCGGCCCAGCCTTTCGGTATAGTATCTACCAAGGAGTCCTCCATTAGCGCCCAAAGAAAAGATTCCGCTTTGTCAAAGCTGGCCTCTTTGATTGACCGATGTACGCCTCACTCTGGATGTATAGTTCTGCCGATGGAAGGAGTTCGAGTCTTTAAATCGACTGAAAAGCTGTACGATGTAGTGCCAGTATTGAGCAAACCGGGTTTATGTATTGTTGCTCAAGGCCAAAAGTGCGTAAAAATTGGTCAAGACCAATACGAATACGGTGAGTCAAGCATTGCAATCTACCCAGCAGAGCTGCCGGTTAATTCTAGTATTGTCGGCGCCAGCCCAGAAAAACCCTATTTGTGTGTGGTTGTTGATATCGACGTTAATAAATTAACGGAGCTAGTCAGTAAGATTTTTGTTTCTCAAGCACCAATGACTAAATCGTTTCAACCTTTATATGTTGGTGATGCTGATCCCAAAATTATTGATGCCGCTACGCGATTGTTAGAGCTGTACACCAATCAAGATGAAATGCACCTGCTCTATCCGTTAATTGTTGAGGAAATTCTAATCCGCTTATTGAAAAGCCCGGTTGGTGCTCACGTTGCGCAATTGGGTGTTGCCGACTCGAACATGCTGAAAATTACCAAAGCAATCAATTGGCTTAACGATCATTTCGAACAGCCCGTTAAGGTTGATGAGTTGGCGAACTTATCCAATATGAGCCCGTCTTCGTTCCATCAGCATTTTAAAAACATCACGTCTATGACGCCGGTTCAATACCAAAAAAACTTACGGTTGCAGCAAGCAAGACAACTTATGTTTTATCAAACCGTTGATGTTAGTGAAGCGTGTTTACGGGTTGGCTATGCAAGTCTTTCGCAATTTAGTCGCGAATACAGCCGATATTTTGGCAATTCGCCAACCAAAGATGTTAACGCCTTTCGTCAAGGCATATTAAATTAAAAGTAATTTTTTTGTGATGAATAAATTTGTTATTACTTAATTAATAAAAACCGGTAACAAATCGATTTTTTAAAATTACCTAAACAATAAAACCCTAGGAACCGCTGATTAATTTGTCTCTAACTTAGTTAGAAGACAGAAATTGACACTGTGATTTTTCAATTTCTTTACATTTTGATTCACTTACCGTTCTTTAAATTGATGGCACATCCGTGTGTCACCGGAAACTCTGAGTTAAGTAAAGTTTCCTATACCTATTTTTAAACTCGTGACCAAACCTTGAGGAAAATAAATGACCACTCTTACCGTGAATGGTACAAAACACGAGCTAGACCTTCCCGATGACACCCCACTACTTTGGGCCTTGCGCGATATTTTGGGTATGACCGGCACCAAATTTGGTTGCGGTATGGCGCTTTGCGGCGCTTGTACTGTTCATATGGATGGTCAGCCAATTCGTTCTTGCGTCACGACATTGGCATTAGCCAACGGTAAATCAATTACAACAATTGAAGCTATTCAGGCTGATCCGGTTGGTAAACAAGTTCAGGAAGCGTGGTTAGATGTTGGTGTACCTCAGTGTGGTTTTTGTCAGGCGGGACAAATTATGAGTGCCACGGCGCTACTCAAAAAGAATCCTAAGCCCAGCGATGAAGATATAGACACATTTATGAGCGGTAATATTTGTCGTTGTGGTACCTATAACCGTATTAAAAAAGCCATTCATAAAGCTGCTGAAAAGACGGAGGTATAATTATGAGTCATTCAGAAAATACCTTACTGATTAAAAATATCAGCCGGCGTGGATTTTTAAAAGGCGCGCTGGCCGGTGCTGCTTTGGTGTTGGCTGCCAAGTGGGATTTTGCAGCTGCGGACGAAGAAAAAAAATACGGTGCCGATGCAATGCCTAACGGTTGGGTGGATGATCCCAACGTTTTTATCAGTATTCACAACGATGGCTCGGTAACCATTGTTAACCACCGTTCAGAAATGGGCCAAGGTATTCGTACCAGTTTGGTGATGGTTGTCGCCGATGAACTCGGCGCCGACTGGAATAAAGTCACCGTGTTACAGGCTGACGCCAACGAAGAAAAATACGGCAACCAAAATACCGACGGCTCACGCAGTATGCGTCACTGGTTTAATCCTATGCGTCGCGCTGCAGCCAGTGCCAGAACCATGCTTGAACAAGCGGCTGCGCAAAAATGGCAGGTGCCAGTTACCGAATGTAAGGCCGGGGTACACGAAATTATTCATACGCCATCGGGCAAAAAGCTGGGTTTTGCCGAAGTTGCAGAAACTGCCGGGAAAATGCCGGTTCCTGCGCGCGATAGCCTTGTTCTTAAATCTCGCGATGAATGGCGTTACATGGGTCGTGAGACCGGCGACACCTATCAAACCCGCAACAACCCTATTCGTCCATTAGCGATTGACGGCGAAGACATTGTTCAAGGTAAAGCTCTGTACGGCGCTGATATTCATTTAGAAGGCATGGTTTACGCCGTTATTCAGCGACCACTTGTGTACGGCTCTACCTTAAAATCGGTGGATGATTCTGCAACCAAAAAAGTACCGGGCGTTATTAAAACCCTAACTCTCGATACCGCAAGCCAACCGGCAGGATTCAGTCCTTTAGGTGGCGTGGCGGTTATTGCATCGAACACTTGGGCCGCCATTAAAGGCCGTAATGCCTTAAAAATAGACTGGGACGAAACACCAGCCGGTGAAAATGCCCAATACGACTCGGTGGAATATCGCAAACTGCTTGAAGCAACCGCGCAAAAACCCGGAAAAGTCATTCGTGAAAACGGTGATCTGGCCGCAGGATTCGAAAAAGCCAGCGATACCATAAGCGCGCAGTACTATATGCCGCACATGGCACAGGCGCCAATGGAACCACCGGTTGCCATCGCTAAAGTGACTGCCGACAGCGCTGAAGTTTGGGCACCGGTGCAAAATCCGCAGGCAACCAAAGGCACGGTTGCCGCAGCAATAGGTTTAAAACCAGAACAAGTAACCGTACACGTGACCTTATTGGGTGGCGGTTTTGGTCGTAAATCAAAACCAGACTACGCCGCCGAGGCCGCAATTCTTGCCAAACAAGTGGGTAAACCGGTACGAGTACAGTGGACGCGTGAAGACGACCTGCACCATTCGTACTTTCATACGGTTTCTTTGGAGCACTTCGAAGCGGGCCTTGATAAAAAAGGCAAGCCCACGGCATGGTTACACCGCTCTCTAGCACCCACAATTTCATCATTATTTACGCAAGACCCAATGCACAAGGCCGTTTTCGAATTAGGCATGGGTTTGGCAAACTTTCCGTATGACATTCCCGCAATGCGCATAGAAAACCCAGAAGCGCCCGCCCACGTTCGCATTGGCTGGTTCCGTTCGGTGTATAACCTGCCGCACGCCTTTGGTATTCAAAGCTTTATTGCAGAATGTGCCCATAAGGCGGGTGTTGATCATAAAAAATATATTCTCGATCTACTCGGCCCCGCCCGTAAAATTGATCCGCCAAGTGTTGGTGCCAACTGGAACTACGGTGAAAATCCTAAAGATTATCCTATCGATATTGGCAGAATGCGCGGTGTTATCGAAAAAGTTACCGATGAAGCTGGCTGGGGTAAAAAGCTTCCCGCGGGTCGCGGAATGGGCTTGGCCATGCACTACAGTTTTGTCTCTTACGCAGCGGTGGTGATGGATGTAGAAGTCGAAAAATCCGGCAATATTATTATTCATTCTGCCGATATTGCTTACGATTGCGGCCCGCAAATTAACCCAGAGCGTATTCGATCGCAGCTTGAAGGCGCCATTGTTATGGGTATTGGCATTGCGTTGCAAAATGAAATTTCTGCAAAAGACGGCAAAATTCAGCAAGATAATTTCCATCAATACTTGCTGCCGCGCATGGTAAATTCACCACGCAAAGTGCGCGTTCATCTGGTTAATAACAATTTAGACATTGCACCGGGTGGCGTTGGTGAACCGGGTTTACCGCCCGTAGCACCGGCATTGTGTAATGCAATTTTCGCTGCCACAGGCAAACGGATTCGTACCCTGCCCATTGCCAACCAACTTTCAAGTTAATATGCAGCGGCTCGATCTAGAAGTTATACAACAAGCGCTAGCTTGGTCAGAGCAATCGTGCACAATTTATTTGTGCACGGTGCTTTCTACCTTTGGATCGTCACCGCGCGAGCCGGGTTCTTTATTGGTCGCAAACCTAGACGGTGACTCGGTAGGGTCACTTTCTGGCGGTTGCGTAGAAGAAGACTTTCTCGCCAGAATTCGCGACGGCGCTTTTACCGAACAAAATACGGTTATTCGCTACGGCGATACTAATGATATTAACGCACCACAAATTCAATTACCTTGCGGCGGCATTTTAGAAATATTGGTTGAAAAGCTAGAACCTACGCCGGTTAATCAGCATTATTTAAAGATATTTTTATTATCACTCAGTGGCGTTACCTATACAGAATTACAGTCTGAAGTAACTGCATTTAATAGCAAACCAAACAGTGCAAACCAGATAAATACAACTAGTCGCCCGTCTTGCTTACGTAGAACCATTAATACAAAAACCAACCAAAAATCTTTTGAGTGGCTGTACAGCCATGGTGACGTTGTTGAACATAACAACAATGGTATTTTTAGTATTCGCTTAAATAACCCCGTTAGAATTATTATTGCTGGGTTATCGATGGTCTCTATTTACTGTGCTCAATTTGCGCAAACTTTGGGTTACGCGGTAACCATTTGTGACCCGCGTGAAAACATCACTAAAGACTTTGACGTAAACGGCGTTGATTTTAAAAATCTAATGCCCTCCTCGCTTTTTAGCGCGACCATAGATTTTAAATCAACGGCAATTGTTGCACTCACACACGACCCACGTATTGACGACTTGACAATGATGGACGCAATCAACACCAACGCTTTTTATATTGGCGTTATGGGTTCTAAAAAAACCAGCAGTGCTCGCGCCGAGAGATTACAAAAAATTGCCAAACTGAATGACCAACAACTCGCCAGAATTCAAATGCCAATTGGCCTAGCGTTAGGCAGTAAAACCCCTGCCGAAATTGCTCTCGCCGTAGTTGCCGATATTTTGCGAGTATATCGTGGCCGACCCCGCGATGCGCTATAAACATTAAAGCGCAGAATTAGTTTGTGACTGTAAAAAACCAACAATGCCTTGCCGTAATAATGGCTGCGGGTTCTTCATCACGCTTTGGTGTTGAAGACAAACGCTTAGCAGAATTTCAAAATACCACGCTGTTAAATACACTTATTAATAAAATAACAGCGTTATTTCAACATCACGTTTTGGTGTTATCGAGTAACGACAGCTTGGTAGACCTTAATATTCAGCAGAACTATACAGATCTATCGTCCATTCAAATCGCCGAATCAAACCCCGCAAATTACGTATTTTATGCGCAAAATGCACATACTGGTTTGGGCAGTAGCATTGGCAATGTTTTTAGCGAAGTCAACCAAAAGGCATTACCCAATTGCCTCGCCAGCGCCGCAATCTTTTTAGCCGACATGCCACACATCAAAAATGAAACCATTCAACTTGTCACCAACAATTGTGACTTGCATAAAATACATCGCCCTACCCTTACAGAACAACAACTCACAAATGCCAACCTTAAATTCAAAAATCGATACGGAAAACTTGGCCACCCAGTGGTATTTGGCAAACAATTTTGGCAAGAATTAGCCGGTTTAAACGGAGATTCAGGCGCCGCGGCAGTTATAAAAAAACACACCCAACACCTATCATTAATTGAAGTTGACGACCTAGGCGTAATCTTAGACATCGACTTTAAAGAAGACCTAAATCATAAATAACACTATTTAAATGGCTTCATTCAAATAGCTCTGCTACTTATTAATTTAAATCTCTAAATATCCGTTTTACTTATTCCGTCGTACATCGTTAAAAGCATTTAAATAAAAAGTCATTTAAGTAATTTATAGGAAGCTCTGATTAATCTAGAGCTTCCAGCGATACATGGATGTGTTGCCAATTTCAAGAACGGTAACTGATTGAAATTGTGAAGAAATTGGAAATTGTATTTTCAATTTCTGTTCTCTGATTAACTCATGGATGAGTTAATCAGAGGTTCCTAAAGTGCTTTTTATTAAAATCCTCGCACAATATTTTTTGAAATTACAAACGCAATCTAAACCCTAATCTGATTTTAAAAACCCAACCTCGCCCAAAAAAACAAATCTAAAAGCCCAATCAAAAACGTTCATCGAATTACATTTGTTCACTTAACAAATTCAAATTAGACAAAAAACAACCAACTCAAAAGGCTGTATACACACCTACTTTTTAGATAAATATGCAATTACAGAAGACATAAAAATGAAACTTGCGCCAACTAATTGAAAATATTGACCTAACAAAACTTTCGAGATAATTTCCAGAAAAACATGCGCGAAACACGCGTCGTAACGACGGTATATTTGGGAAAGGCGTGGTTACAGCGTCTATTAAACTGTTATTACAAAAATATAGTCTGCTTAGGAACAAATAAGAATGGCTAGAGAAAAGAAAATTGAAATTGGTGCGCTAAATATTACAATGCACCCTCATTCTCCTAAAAAATATTTAGAGCTATTTAAAAAGGCAAAGAATCTAAGGTTAATTAAAAAAATAAGATCAGATAAGTTGGGAATGATTACGTCGGTAAGTTATTTGGATAGGAATAAATTTGGTGATCTTGGTCCAATATACGGTGATATTTACAGGTTTACTCAGATACAGATTGACGGCGATTGGTTCAATACAAAAACGTCTGATAAAGCCGAAGATGATGATTTGGTTGATATCTCTATTCCAGAACACCTTAAACCAAATTCTTCTCGTTTTAGTTATATTTTCTTTCCAGAATCACATATCTTATTTTATGAGCAATATTACGATGGGCATACATTCGGTCATACCAATGCGGTGGCTCTGATTGAACGGTTGTTTAACGCCCCGGAATTATTTGATGATTATGGGAAGGTGGATGTCGTCTCAATGCCTTGTAAGGACGAACTTGAAAAGGCGCTTGGTATGGAAACATTAGAACGACTTGATCTGGAAATTAGAAGGCCAAACCCGGATGACCAAAGTGAAGCAGAGAAAGAGGTATTGCGAAGGATGAACGCTCTCAAGGTTGAAGAGCAAAAGCAAGAATACAATACAAAGCCATACCCGGACATTCAATTGAACCGGATAAAGATCTTAGAACTCTTGCTAACATAGCTGCTAAATTTGGTAATGTACATGCAAAAGGAAAAGATGCGTTATCAAAACCAATTGAATATACGACCTCAAGTCACCCTTGGAAAGATAAGTTTTATTACGATCCGGCAGTGGAGAGAGCATTCGATATGCTCGTAGTAAAAGTTCTCTCTGTAAAAGATGAAATAGCGTCTTGGTTTAAATGAGATGAACGAAAGCATTATAAAAAGATACTGGAAGTCTTATGGAGGGTTTAAAGCATTATTCCGTAGTTACTACTTTTATGGGGCAATTTTTATCAGTCTTATATTAGCTCCTCATTGGTTAAACTCTGAGTGGTGGAAGCACGTGCTATCTATTATGCCCAGTGTACTTGGTTTTTCTTTAGGTGGTTATGCAATGTGGATAGCTTTGGGTGACGAAAATTTTAGAAAGTTAATTAGTGGTGGGTCAGAGTCCGGTGGGCCATCGCCATTTATGTCAGTCAATGCGGCTTTTGTCCATTTTATCCTTCTACAAATACTCGCAATCCTTTCAGCGTTATTTGCGGACGCATATAATTTTACATTGCCAAAAGATAGTTGTATTTTAAAAATTTTTGGCCATTATTTTTACTACATATGCAAATTTGGTGCATTTTTAGGTTATTTTATCTTTATATACGCTCTTCTCTCTGCTGTTGCGGCGACCTTATCGCTTCTCAGAGTCTCATCATGGTATGACGAATTTATGAAGGGCAAATAGGTGAGGTATAACAACGCCAAGCACAATCATACAATGCTAAAACCCGTTGCACCTCGCTACGCGAGGACTGTGTTGGCGACGTTAAACGGATAGGAAATACATGGGACTTCACGTAAACTCAATCTCAGATTTACCTCTTTCAGAAGAAAGAGATTACTATCTGTACGTGCTCGATTATTACAATTGGGAAGAACCAATATCGAATACGTTGGTAGATAATTTACCAAAAATAGAATCCCTATGTGCAAAACACAATTCTGTTATGGTGCGTGGTCTTCCTGATAGTCATTTTTATTCTGAGGTACTTAATTGGGTAAAAATTAATGGTCAGGGACCGAATACAATATTACCAGCATTGATGATAACTACGATTCATCCAAAATATTTTATAGACGCTGATGAAATCAAACCCGAATCAAAAATCAGTGATTCACTAATATTCTTAAAGATTCGAGAGGTTTGCAAGCAGCCATCTGATGTGATTAATCTAATTGAAAAAATATTTACCGATATAAGTGAAAAGAAGGAGATCCAAAACTTCACGATCGCTAAAGAGTTACGCGCTTCCGAACATGGTGCGCTCGTGGACGCTTTAATCCTTGAGCCAAATTTTGCTGGCATTGGTGTAAATATAAAAAAGCTTGTAGCATGGGGCAAGTCACGCTTAACAAATCGGTAAAATTGACCGTATTCCTACGATACGTTTTGCGGTGGCTTCGCCACTTTACCGCAAAACTTCACTCTCAAATGGGGTCAATTTACCAAGCCGTTACGAACCCAGAGTATACTGCGTATGACATTTAATACGGTTGAACTTAAGAAATATAAGCGCGCTAAGAAGCAGCTTGCTATACAAAAGTATATTGTGTCTTTGGTTGTGCTTTTTATGTTTCTTCAAATTTTTGACATTCAATTATTCGGCCTATAATCGGGACTCTTAATTGGCTCGTGGGTTTTGTTGTTCAGTCTGGCAGTTAATAGTTTTTTTATGTCCCTGAAAAACAAGTTTGTGACATGGTAGACAAGATAATAAACTCAAGTCCAAAAAATATTAACCCAGAAAGAAATGGTCAGTAAAACTCATAACAAGCGCCACCACTTTCGGGCTTTGGTCTGAATTTCCTTAATCTTCACTCCACTCAGCCGATGCACGAGGCGTTATATATAGACAGTAAGGAAAGTATGCGAAAAATAATTGTATTACAACACTCCTACGAAGATCATACACACGAAGATGTAAAACTAATCGGTGTATATAGCTCCAAAAATATTGCTCAGGAAGCTATTAATCGACTTATTAAATTGCCGGGTTTCAAAGACTACCCAGACGGCTTCAGTATTGATGAATACGAAATTAATGAAACAAATTGGAGTGAAGGTTTTGGCGTGTAGTGTGAGAATGAGTTTTTGTTGTCAATAGCAATACAAGTCAGCATCTGTTTTTGGTTATCTCTATAATATAGAGCTCTACATAAAAAATGTGCAATTAAAGCGAAAGAAAATACATAACAATGCCTTGTTGCGTGACTGGTTTTCTACCTAGCTCCAAACCGACCCTAAATGCAGGTGTTATATGCAAACCATCATCAAAGATAGGAGTAAACATGAAACACAACAATGAGTCTTTGCTCATATTTGAGCAAGAGCTCGAACTCATAGAAAGGGAGCTAAAGGAAAATGTAATTCGCACTGCCAATTCTAAGCAGAATCCACAGAATCCGCTTCGATCTGGGAAAGAGATCACTTACGATTCAACTGGCAGGTACGTACTACCAAATTCCAGAACGGGAATTTCGCTTGCTGCAAGTTTCAAGCAATTAGATAGAATAGTTCGGCCAGGAATTAAAAAGTGGCTCTTAGCTGTAGATCGTAACAGCGTAATGCCAGAGGGCTTTAGATTGCAACAAGACAATGCACATCATTGGTCAATTGTTGTAACGCGTCAAATGGCTAAAGAAGAGTATGAACGAAAAGTTCAAGGTATTATTAAAAACTGGAGAATAATGGGAAGGTTTGTTCGCTATGAGTAATTTCACAAAAGAGCAGAAAAGCGCATTCTTGTCTTTAGCTGAGGAGTATGATGTGAAAGTTTACGAAATTATTTCAAAAGGTGGCCCCACTGAAATAATTGTATCAAATAAAGAAGAGGCAATGCTGTTAAATAACTTTGCATCTACTATTTGTCAGCTTGTTGTTAAAAATCATCCTGATATTGAAGGTGTAGACGAAGACATAAACGCAGATGCAGAAATGATTGTTTACTTAGTGACAGATGTATTAACCGAAGCCGGATTTGATATTTGAATTAAGTGACATAACGAACCACTGGCGCTGACACATACTGTTATGTTAGTTTTTATGTATCGCTTCGCTCGATTGCAATAACGAAAAAATTAAAGCTTACCCAGATCGATACCCTTTAAACTCTGATTCGCTTGGTATAGAAATTGTTGGAAATTACGACATCAAAACAAAAGCCTATGAAAATGTGGCGCCATTACAAAACCAGTCGTTACAGTGGCTCATTGCAGAACTTTTTATGCTATTTTCTATTACTAAAGCAGATGTTTACCGTCACCCAGAAGTATCGTACAAAATGCCAACAGAAGCAGGTACTGCGACATGGTAAGGATAGTTGTAATCTCTTTGTTTTTGACATTCTTGGCTGCATGTAAAGGGTTAGATACCAAGAACTCTGTTATTAATGTGACTGATATTGTTGCTAAGGGTAACGATGGTATATCTGGCGAGTTTTGTGTCAATTTTTCTTTAACAAAAAATGAAGCTCAATACTTTTTCAACAATGCTATGCAAGTTTCCCCAAAAGATATACATGATAACTATTCATTTTTGCCTTGTTTTGTAAAAGGCGTGGGATACATGGGCACTAAAAAGTGTGAATGGGAAATTAGAGCTGGCGGTACAAGCAGCATTATGTGTGAAGATAGATCAATTACCATGGCTTGTGAAGACTGTTTGTCTATACCAGACTAACGTGCACTGTAGAGAAGTGGATATACGCTAACTCCCTGCTGTAACTTATCTAAAGCCATTTTTTTAGGTAATTCTTATCTGAATTGTAACTTTAATTACGCGTATGAGTACTGCCAATAACGTCTATGGTTTTACATAATCACGTAAATATAAAATTGAACGTTTAAATAATTAGATTTTAAGTTTTGGCTAAAAATAAACGCAAAGTACCGCCATTAAGACGGCTTCTTGTGAGGTTAAACAATAATTATTGTGCTGGAACCAAAACAGAACCCGCTACGGTATAAGAATTGTTTGCATCGGGTAATAAAACAGCGAATTCTCCCATCGCAAGATTTTTACCAACCAATTCATAAACAACACTGCCGTGGGTAACAAGAACAATGGGTTTGTCTTCGTGAATGGTTTGTAATTTATCTTTAGTTTCTGCCATGCGTACTGCAAGCAGACTTTCATCCGATTTTGAGCCTTTTAAGGCTTCCCAATTCTCGACTTCTTTAAAGGCAAGAATACCGGTATCACGGGTTCGACAGGCAGGGCTTGAGAAATCAGTACCTACCGATATTGCATGCGCCTTAAACGCCTCACCCACCGCTTTTGCCTGAGAGCGCCCTTGTTCGTCTAAATTACGTTCTTCTGCACAGCTGTCAATTTTAGCCAGCGCTGGATCAATAGTTTTAGGTGATTGACTGTGTCTTAAAACAACAACCGCGCCTGGTGATTTAAGTGCTTGCCAAACGTTGCTGTCGTTGTCCGCAAATGATATGTGAGAGAACAAAATGCCGAATAATACCAATACATATTTATGCATTTAAATTTCCTTATTTAATAGAAGGTTTTCCAAAAATCCCAAAAAAAGAATAACTCTAGATAGGAATAAA
>NZ_BAAGIC010000006.1:0-184142 GCF_054658315.1 Sessilibacter sp. MAH1 | reverse complement strand
AATCGCAAGAATAATTGAGTAATGAATCGTAATCTTGATAACACACTGATTAAGTTAACAGGATTACTCATTGGGGAAAATACGAGAAGGTTCCTACAGACTTGTAGTAAAAATTATTCGTCTTATTCAACAGCGACGTATTCTAAAAAATATCAAAAAGATCTAATCGCAAGAATAATTGAGTAATGAATCGTAATCTTGATAACACACTGATTAAGTTAACAGGATTACTCATTGGGGAAGATACGAGAAGGTTCCTATAGACTTGTAGAAAAAATTATTAGTCTTAGGCAACGGCGACGTATTCTAAAAAATATCAAAAAGATCTATAACTGAACAACGCACGGAAACCATTGAATAAATACTGAAAGAAAACCATTGCAGACACTTCCCTGTATCAATACGTGCCTCAGCCGGAACGACGTTTCTTACACTCTTATTGTAGCAAGTCATTACCCATAGAATATAAGTCCAGAGCTAATGTTTTAGGGGTGCTAGCCACTTCTTATCAATTTATTTCGTGAAACGTATGTGTGAAACTATGGCTGGCCTCACCGTATTGATTTTGTTACATATTTTTCTAACAAATGATGTTCAAACTCTAATTAGTGGAATGGTTTTATTCGTAAACCTGGCGACTGAATATGAGTCCATTGTCATGTAAAACAGTAATAGAATTTGCGAAGTGCCCGAGGGTGGCCAGTAATAAGAGCAAATAGACTATAGAGATTGAGATCAACAAGTCACTAATTCACGCTCCTGTTTTTCCCACTTTCAGCACGTATACGATTTTCTGTTTGGACATAGATGGTATCAGTCGTTGCCATACTAGAATGCCCCAGATCTTCGGACAAATCCTTTAGAGCGCGACCACGTTCAATTTCCATACTTGCGCCAGTGTGTCTCAGCCAATGGGAAGAGGCTTCTCGCAGCTTACGCGCATTGTCTTCGCCTTCAGCTTCCTTCATTTTATCGTAAGCCAAATCAAAAACTTGTTGAACTATGCGAATAAGCTGCCTGGATGTCATCCCACCTTGGCCACGAATTTTTTCGACAATTGGATGATTTTCACCTAAAGACGGTAGGGGGCTAAGGCCGCGAAATTGGCGGTATCTTTTGAGATAATCGATAAAGCTGTTCGGGACTGTGATGTCTCGAAGTTTTCGGCCTTTGCCAAATATCTTTAGCCACCAGTTGCCTTCAGAATCCTGCCAAAAATGGCTCATCACAGGCGTCCAGTTTGGACGGTCAGACAATTCAGAAACGCGTAAAAAAAGCGTTTTCAGCGCAGTTATGACAAACAGACTGCGTTCGTAAATTCTGTCTTGATTTGCAAACTCAAGTGCAACATTAAAGACGTATTGCCACTGAGACTCGGATAAACGCCGAATTTCCTTGACCTGCGCGTCCTTAATGAAATGACAGCAATCAGGTTTGGCGATTTGAGCCGGGTTACCGTATAAATGCTCTTCGTTCATTAAATATTTGTAAAACGCAATCACTGCCGTGAACATAGCAGCAAGTGTTTGCTGAGATGGCTTGTATTTCTTTTTATCGAGAACCTGGTCGTCCGACGCATCCTTAGGCAGCTGTAGCTTGAATGGTGCCCATAACTTATTCTGCGTGTAATACCCACTATGGAAAACAAACTTTTCATGGTTCGCCGTGCAGATCCAAGAAACTGGCGGCTGCCAACAAAAGTCAGCGTATTCCAGAATATCAGCCTTGCGCAGTTGCTCCATAGGCATGGTTTTGAACAGAAAAACCCACAACAAGAATCGCTCGGTTTCGTTCCTGAATCGTGTGAATGTGTGTTCGGATTTGTTTCGGCCGATATAACTGAGGAATTCTAGACCCCAGTTCCAATGAGTCAGCCACCAGCTTTCTCCGGAGTCCAAAAACTGCTTGAGGTCCTTGTATTCACCGAAATCCAGTGACGTTAGCTCTGAGAACGCTGGAAATAAGGCGACTGGCTTTGGATTGTTTGTGGCCATACGAAGTACCGATAATATTGGAATAAACTTAGTTTAGCCGCTTTGATATGTTATGTCGAATACTGAAGCGTATGTGAAATAAATTGGTGTTAATTAATGGTCATGCTAGCACCTATCGGTTTGGACGACTCCCTGAAGTCTTCAGTTTTTTGCGCTAAAGCTTTCAGTTAGTCTTCGGAAGTAATAAGTTATTAGCTGCGATTACATATAACGTTTATACGTATATACTGGCTAGCTTTAACGGAATCTTATTCTGAAGTATGTGGGTTATAGATTTTGAAGCAAGCGGCCTGTCCAAATGTAGCTATCCCATAAA
Source organism: Sessilibacter sp. MAH1 (assembly GCF_054658315.1). Lineage (NCBI taxonomy): Bacteria > Pseudomonadati > Pseudomonadota > Gammaproteobacteria > Cellvibrionales > Cellvibrionaceae > Sessilibacter > Sessilibacter sp. MAH1. The sequence goes on along the minus strand of NZ_BAAGIC010000006.1, from coordinate 181,832 downwards.
GGTTGGCATAACAAACGGGCTTATAAATTATCACTCGCTAATTAAACCAATGCCTTACTGGCAACACTGGTCTCGTGAAGCTGAGGCAATTCATGGGATATCCCGAGCCCAACTGAAATTGAATGGGCTGGAATCGAAGCAAGTGGCTCACACTTTAAACGATTTTTTATCTGGACAAACTGCCTACTGCGACTCCATCCAATGGGATGAATTTTGGTGCAAAATACTTTTTTCAGATAACGGCATACATCAACGATTTGAAATACAGGACATCAAGGAACTTATTAAGACTCCAGAATGTCGCTTGGAATCTTATTTTGATTTTAAAAATAAGCTGGAAAAAACGGATGATTTTACGATACATAGAGCGCTTGATGACGCCCAACTAATTTGGCTTGCGTTACGGAAAACCCTCGAGAGCTTTTCGTAACGTAAATATATTAAATGGCAATCCTATAAAAACAAACAACATACAAATAGACTTACTCTTATTTAGACAAGGCAAGTACCTCTGCTATAGAGAATTTTGAGGTTTTGTTTAGAATTTCCCTATTAAATATGACCATTTTTTAATGAGTTGATCGTGAACGCTTAGCTAACTAACTAACAGATTGGGGTAAAAATAGTTTTCAATCTGTCTGTCAGTGTAGTGTCAGTAAGTTAAACTCACGTGAATACGCACAAAATATTGTCCGCAAAGCCTCTTTTCGAATTCCTGCCACTTGTTATTATCAAACCTTCTTCCTCCATTTCCTTTAATACGGTTTTATAATGTTTATTTAGAAATGGCTTATCAATGCTGTGTTTACGATAAATATCTATCATCGTTAATGACTGGCCAGCAAAGTCCAACAAGAGCTGATCTTTCAGTGAATCCAATGGCCGATTAAGCTCAAAAAGAAGTCCTTGTGAAAGGGTTGCTGCAGGCATGTACTGAAAGGATGCTACTCCCTGACAGTCGCTAGAACTTTCTTTTGCCATGATTTCCTTCATCACCTCATACCCTTTAAAGTGTTTTGTCACAAATACGAGGTGATGCGTTGTCCTCTTGCCACTTTCATTTTTAAAACAAAATGGCAAAACATAACGGTGCCCGTAGGTTTTTAGCGCATTTGCGATGCTTTCAACAATCTGTGATTCTCGTTCATCGGGGGGCAAACCTGTAATTTGATCAATTAAAGTTTGTGTATGCGATTCGAACAACGCATCCATGTGACTTCGAACTTTTGGATTCGAAAGACCCGCATTAACTCGAGCGTAGTTAAAGAAAAAAAGGCAGTCACAGCCCCAATCTTTTAAAAAAGCATTTACAAGCCTAAGTGATAACCCTTTGTACCCCCATGGGTCGATGAAGGCGAGTATAGGTATGACGCTCATCTTCTCGAACTGGAGTGCAATATTGTCCCCTACTTCTTCATTCCAGATCTGAGGAGTGTGCTTCAACAGCTTGATTTGATCTAAATCTTCAATTGCTTCGGACAACGTTCTTGCATGGTTTTCGTCTTTGTCATTAAATATTGTGACGAGGCGATCATGCAGTTGCTCATTCTGTAATGCGGTGTTTAAAACTCGTAGAGGAGTTGATATGACGCCATCTTTGTATCGGCCAGGGCCAGCAAATAAGTCAACATAACCTATCTTCTGAACATGTTGCTGGTAGCGCTTTTGTGCCCCGGTAATAATCTGCGACCAAGCTCCAAAATATTTTTCTACGATGGTCGCTTTAACCAACGACTGCTCCCGGGTTTCATCAAAGAATCTTTCGTCTTTCATATTTTCATCCTTTTAAAGAACAAAAATTGATTTTTGATTGTAAGAGATCAGGTCTCCTGATTTTGCTTGATTAGCAGAGTTAAGGTATTTTCCCGATGAGTTCAATATTTTTAGCTCTTTATTCTTTAGGCTGCTAGTAAGTGCTTGTCGTATCTGATTTTCGGCGGCAGGAGTGTAGCTACCGATCTGATCAACCAAACAAGAGAGCGAGATTGGTTCATTCAAATTGAAAATGTGCCGCGGTATATCTTCGGATAAACGCCTAATACACCTCGTTTCGGCATCGGTACTAAAATCAAATTCAGTAACCAAGTCGAAACTACTCTGACCGGGTGTTTCCGTGGAGGTATACCCGAGTGAAAAAATTCCCTCTGCCATGTGATGTGAAAAAGATGAGTTTGAATGCTTCCAGTGTAGTGACATCATAACATCGCGTGCCCTGTAGACCTTAGATAGATGGACAAGCCAGTATGTGAGTCCGCTTTTGGGCGTCACAAAAAAAAGAGTAATATGCTTTGCCCCTGATGCTCTATAAATTGCGTTTGCAAGCTGCTCTTGAACAGCCGCCCTGCCTTTTCCGGCTTCCTTCAGAGCAGCTATGCGCTTCCAATCTATGTATTGATCAAGGTGAATATTCTCCAATGCTTTTCGGTTAGCATCGCATTCTGAAAAGTAATTCATAAGAGCGTTTACGTTAAACGTCAAAATTACTTCACTACCTTTTAATTTTTCCAATATGTAACGTACCGTATTAAAAGGAACATCTTTATAAGCATACTGGTCAAGTATAAAGAGACATCTCTGGGCTTTATTTCTTTTATGAATTGCGTCAATTACGGAGGGTGCTGCGCGGGCAAAGATATCTGTGTGCAAGAATATGTTTTCGTCTAGCTCTTTTTTGAAGGCCGACTGCTGAATTTCATGTTTCAGAAATTCAGTATGTTGCTTGATATAATCAATAAAAAAGTAGTGAGCATCGATGGAGCGTCGCTTAATGCGATTTTTATTAATGCGCTCCTCGACTTCCTTAATTGCATTTAGAATGACAAATGGTGAACCATCAATAGTCTCATTGGTTAAAATATCCCGGTACTTTCCACCACCAGAAAAACCATCAACAATTGATAGTCTCAAACCTTCAATCGAAGTGTTGCTCATGTACACTTCAACATAGCGCTGAATGTAGTCCGAAATAATACGGTGCTTCGCCTGGCTATGTTCGTCTAAATAAGGTAACTGCTTACCGATAGCCCATGTATATTTTTCCTTTTTCTTTTTGGGCACGTTGTTTCCCTTTTGTTATTTTAGAATTTATATAGCTATAGCAGGTATTTGATTCCAGGTTTTGCCTTGTAGGGTTCTTCCGTTTGCTTGTTTTGATCTTTTGATCCCATCCTCACCCCAGGCGCCCCACTGCTTGAAGAAAAAACTGGTTCCAGCGCGTTCGCATTGTGATTTTATTTTGAGAACCCAAGATTCCTCCATGGGCCTAGCTTTGCCCCCGGACTCGCCGCCAACTATAACCCAGTGAATACCTCGAAGACTAATTCTTCCAACATCTTCCAAAAGTGGTTCGATTGACAGAAACCGGGTCTTAGCTCTAATCCGCTGTAGCTGAGCTATCCTCGGTTTCCCGTATTGTTTGTCCTCAACTGATACGCCTAGCCAAGCATTATCTGGTGCTCGCCTCGTGTCAAAATACTCCCTCATGCGTTCAGCTCTTTTAGTCAAAATTTGAAACGCATGTTGAGTGGCTTGGTCAATAACCGCCATCACTTCATCTATATAGTCGAAGGGCACGTCTTCATGAAATAAGTCACTCATTGAATTGACGAAATATACTGTGGGCTTTTTTCTCTGCAGAGGCTGGTCAAGTCGCTCTCTCATCAGGGATATAGTCGAGAACCCTCGCTCATAGCCACTTACACTCATTGCTTGCAGACGCTTACTCATGACTTCAGCGTAACAATACTTACACCCCGGTGACACCTTGGTGCAGCCTGTGACTGGATTCCAGGTTTGTTCTGTCCATTCAATTTTACTTTTAGTAGCCATTGCTAACCCTCCACGTTACACTGTATGTATAAACAGTGTAACACTCTGGTCGTTTGGTTTATATGATCGTGAAATAAAATCATTTGCAAGTTCCGAGGGAGGCCCGCAGCTGTACTAAGTGACCCTGAAGTATTTGCTTTCTCCAACGATAATGGAAAAATTGGAGTTACACATTCGAAAGGCATGATCGACCGATTAGTTCAAACCTTTTTTCTGCGCCAGACTCCTGATGATGCCGCAATCCTCTACGGTTCGGTTTTCCGAGCAGTTGTTCCGGAGGTCGTGTAGTTGGCGATGGAGGCTTTGAAGTTCATCTATCCTTTCTTCGACCTGTTGAATATGCTGATCAACCATCTCATTGACCTTACCACACCTGGACCCGGGTGCTTGGCTGAGCGTGAGTAAATATCTCACTTCGGACAGAGAAAGATCAAGACTACGACAACGCTTTATGAACATTAAGCGCTCTTCTGCGTGATGGTCGTACAGGCGAAAGTTGCCACCACTCCGTGTGGGAGAACTCAACAACCCTTCCCTTTCATAATATCGGATGGTTTGAATGGAACACCCACTGCGTTTTGCAAGTTCACCAATTTTCATTGGCGCCGCCCCTTGACTCTATAGTTACTATAGAGTGTACGCTTGCCTTCTTCGATAATTCAAGGGCTATTCTATGACATCTGACTTCTCACAACGCTGTGGTTGCCAGAGCAATGAGGCGGGCGCACCGTTTTCTCCATCAAACCCGAAATCCAATAGCGCTTCGACAACTCTGAATACCATGAGCACGTTCGAAGTGCCTCAGATGGACTGCCCTTCTGAGGAGACTCTCATCCGCACAGCATTCGCAAGCTTTGGGGAATCAGTCACCTTCGAGTTCGATACCCCGAATCGGAAAGTGCATGTTTATCACGCCGATTCGCCTAACTTGATCGAAATCACCATGAAATCCGTGGGGCTCGGAGCACGTCGCTTATCGCTTGAACAGGTGGATGTTGAAAGTGCGAAGAAAATACGAGAAGAGACAAAGCTTAACGATTCACGAGAAGCCTGGGTTCTGAAGTGGTTGCTCGGAATTAATGCCATGATGTTTTTCTTTGAGCTTGCTGTGGGCGTTGTGGCCCAATCTGCGGGGCTGATAGCGGATTCAATGGACATGTTTGCCGATGCTGCGGTCTACATCGTAGCGCTCTATGCAGTGGGCAAAGCGGCACAAGCCAAGCTTAAAGCCGCGCATTTATCCGGCTGGCTCGAAGCCGCCCTGGCAATGGGTCTTTTAATTGAAGTGATCAGGCGCACCTTTATGGGAAGTGAACCGGCCTCCCTGATTATGATGGGGGTTGGCAGTCTGGCATTAGTGGCTAACGTCGCGTGTCTCCTGTTGATTTACCAGGTGCGAAATCATGGCACTCATATGAGGGCCAGTATGATTTTTTCGGCTAATGACGTGCTCGCCAACGCGGGGGTTATTCTTGCCGGAGGTCTGGTCGCGCTCACGGGATCGCAAATTCCGGATCTGGTCATTGGTGTTATTATTGGGCTTGTGGTGTTAAACGGCGCTCGACGTATTCTTATGTTAAGGTAGTGTGATCGCCATGACTCAGAAAATAGATAAATAGACTTCAATGCTGAAACGTGTCCTGACATACTTTGTGCTGTCGCTGGTTGTGCTGCAGTTTTCTGTAGCCATGGGCGATGCACATCAGTTGCACCAGTCCGGCGCTGAGCATCTTGTATTTGATGACGTCCATCAACACGATGACGAGCACGTTTCCAGCACATTGGACGATCAAAACTTGAACCCAGAATTACCAGCTTCCGAAAAATGGGATTGCCATCACTGTTGTCATTGTCATGGCCATCTTTGTCCCGCAATCCTGATTTCCATCGAGTATGTTCATGTAGCCAAGTTGTCTTCTCCGGTCTCCGATTACGCTGAAAGTACGTTTCCCGAAACCTACGAAACCTTCCTGCGCCCTCCCAAAGCCTAAGTCCCTTTAAGTTCTATGCAGTAACACCCGCACGCGCGGAAACACGACTTAATGCAGGATTTTTTCATGCGAAATACCCTATTTTTCAGGTGTAAATGCACCTGGCTGTGGCTTGCGTTTCTACTATGCAGCACGGCGCCATCAGCGCTTGCAGAAAACGTCGAGTCCTCACTCACGTTAAAAAAAGCGTTGGCTTCGACGCTCGCACAAAACCCTCAGCTGTACCAATACCGCTTCACCGCAGAAGCGTTGAGTGCCCAAAGGCAAACCAGTGCCTTGCGCCCGGCGCTAGCACTTGAGCTGGAGGTCGAAAACTTTGCTGGCTCGGGAACCAATGAAGGCTTTGATGCCGCCGAAACGACTCTTGCGCTCTCTTCTGTGATCGAGCTTGGAGGCAAGCGCCAGGCACGCATGCGTTACGCAGATGCCCGACTCAATCAGGCGGAATGGGAACAACAAGCAGTGACTCTGGATACGCTCGGCAAGGTCACCGGAGTGTATATCGAAGGTTTAGCGACTCAGGCAAACCTTCAACTGGCAGAAGAGTCGCTGGAATTGTCCCAATCCATTCTTAAAACCATCAAAGCACGCTCCGCTCGTGGGGCTACGGCTGAAGCGGAAGTGATGCGGGCTCGGGCAGCACTCACACGTGCTGAAATTCGTTTGGCGGCACTTCAAGCGCAGCTTGAACGTCAGAAAGTATTAATCGCACGATTTTGGGGTGAAACAATACCCGGCTTTCAATCACTAACAGGCAGTCTGTTTGACTTCGGCCCCACCCAAGATTTCGATCAGCTGTACACTCGTGTTCAAAGCTCACCGGCCCTTCAAGTGCTCGCCAGTGAAGCCCGTATTCGAGATGCCGAAGTCACTCTGGCTCGCGCCGGTGGCCGCAGCGACTTAAGCTGGCGCGCAGGCATTAGACGTTTTGAAGAAACCGGGGATTCTGCCTTCACTGCCGATATCTCCTTCCCCTTGTTCGCCGATAAACGTAGCAGTGGCGACGTCAAAGCCGCGTTATCCAATCGCAATGCCGTGGATTACGCCCAACAGGATTTGCTCCTGGTGTTGCACGCACGACTTTTTGAAGCATGGTCGCTCAGAAAACAAAGTATCGCGGCTGCCAATCTTACCCAAAATGTCGCCATCCCCGCGTTGGAAAAAGCGCTCAAGCTCACCAACGAAGGTTTTGACAACGGGCGTTATCGCTATCTTGATCTCATCGCCGCCCAGGAAGAATTGCTTGCCAGTAAACAGTCGCTTATTGATGCCGCCACCACAGCGCTAATTAGCCAGGCTCTGATTGAACAGCTCACCGGCGAAGCCCTTAACCCTTAATTTTTGTTGGCCGGACCAGGTCTGGCCTCCGGAGTTTATATCGATGAAGAATTATTACTTATTGGTTATTTCGAGTGTGGTTTTTCTCTCGAACACACCCGCGTTTTCCGCAAACGATTATGACCACGAGCATGAAGCGTCCGAACAACATGCCCCTCATCATGAAGAAGGTGATCATGACGAACATTCAGATCTTGTCGACCACGACGAAGACGGACATGATCACGATGAGCATGAGCATGAGCATGAGCATGAGCATGAGCACGGAGAAGAAACCAGCAGCCGCATTGAAGATAAAATGGCGAGTCAGGTGGGTATCGTCACTTCAGTATCCGGACCACAGGAGCTTCACCAAACGATAACAGTATTTGGTTCCATTGTTTTAGCGCCGGAACAACTGAGCCATGTACGGGCACGTTTTGAAGGCTTGGTCAAAGCAGTCAAGGTCACCCTGGGTGATCGCGTGAAAACCGGCGATGTATTGGCTGAAATTGAGTCCAACGAAAGCCTGAAAACCTACACCATCCGTTCTCCCATTACGGGTCGTGTTGTCCAGCGCCATGCCAATACCGGCGAAGTGACCCAGGACCAAATTTTATTTTCTATTGCCAACTTTGACACGGTATGGGCTGAACTGCGTGTCTATCCCGCGCAACGGTCGTCGGTCAGTGAAGGACAATCCGCCCATGTATTAACCAGTACCGGAAGTGTGGCGTCCACCGTGGATCATATTCTGCCGTCGATAGGTGCACCGTATCAAATCGCACGGGTCAAGTTGGCCAATGATAAGCAATCCCTGCCGCCCGGTTTGATGACAGAAGCCCGTATTGAAGTGGGTCGCTTTTCAGTGGCTTTGGCCGTAGAGAAAAATGCCGTACAAACATTGGGTGGCCGCCAAGGCGTGTTTGTGAAACAAGGCGATGTATATCGGTTTACGCCGTTGGTATTAGGCCGCAGTGACGACCATTTTTATGAGGTCGTTGAGGGGCTTGAGATGGACAGCGATTATGTCAGTCAAAACAGTTACCTGATTAAAGCCGATATCGAAAAATCCGAAGCTGAACACGAACACTAATCGAGGCGCACTATGATTGATTCTATTTTGCGTCTTGCTATGGAGCGGCGCTTACTGATCTTATGTTTTATTTTTATCATTGTCGGTGTGGGTATATGGAGTTACCAAAAGCTTCCCATTGATGCCGTACCTGATATCACAAACGTCCAGGTACAAATCAATACCGCTGCACCAGGCTACTCGCCCCTAGAGTCGGAGCAACGCATTACCTACCCTGTAGAAACCGCTCTGGCTGGTTTGCCCAATCTGTCTTACACACGCTCCTTGTCACGCTATGGCTTGTCTCAGGTCACCGTAGTATTTGAAGAAGGTACTAACATTTATTTTGCGCGCAACCTGATTAACGCCAGGCTGGGCGCGATTAAAAGTGTTTTACCGCCCGGACTTGAACCGGAGATGGGCCCCATCTCGACCGGCTTGGGTGAAATTTTTATGTACACGGTACAGGCGAAAGCGGATGTGCGCATGGCCAATGGCGAACCCTATACAGCTACGGCCTTGCGCGAAATCCAGGACTGGATTATCAAACCCCAGCTTGCGCAAGTAAAAGGTGTGATCGAGGTCAACAGTATTGGCGGTTACAACAAGCAATACCACGTCATGCCAGACCCCGCAAAATTACTGGTCTACCAAGTCAGTGTCGAAGACGTGGTGCTAGCGCTGCAAGCGAATAACGACAATCGCGGTGCAGGCTACATCGAACGCAACGGTCAACAACTGCTTGTGCGCTCACCCGGGCAGCTTGGCACCGTCGATGATATCGGTAATGTCATCATCACGGAACACGATTCTGTTCCGATTAAAGTGAAGGATGTCGCGGACATTGGTATTGGCAAAGAGCTGCGTACCGGCGCGGCGACACGGGATGGGGTGGAAACCGTGTTGGGCACCGCCATGATGCTAATCGGCGCCAATTCACGGACCGTGGCTCAGGATGTGGCTGACAAATTGGTGGACATTCAGGCCTCTTTACCAGACGGTGTAATTGCCGAAGCCGTTTACGATCGCACCGCATTGGTGGATAAAGCCATTGCCACTGTTTCCAAGAATTTGTTGGAAGGCGCACTGTTGGTGATCGTTGTACTGTTTCTTTTACTGGGCAATTTCCGCGCTGCGCTGATCACGGCAGCCGTGATTCCTTTATCCATGTTGATGACGATTACCGGTATGGTAAAAACCGGTGTCTCCGCAAATTTAATGAGCCTCGGCGCCCTGGATTTTGGTTTGATTGTCGATGGCGCAGTGATTATCGTTGAAAATTGTGTTCGTCGGCTGGCGGAGCATCAACATAAAAACGGGCAGCAGGATTCACGCGAACGATTGAATACCGTATTCGACGCAACGTCGGAAGTGATTCGTCCGAGTTTGTTCGGTGTGGCCATTATCACCATCGTCTACATTCCAGTCTTCACCTTGACGGGCGTGGAAGGAAAAATGTTCCACCCGATGGCCGCCACAGTCGTCATGGCCTTACTCTCGGCGATGGTGCTATCACTTACCGTTGTACCGGCAGCCGTCGCAGTGTTCATGAACGGAAAAATCAGCGAGAAAGAAAGTGTGGTAATTGCCAAGGCAAAATCCGCCTATCGACCTCTACTGAAGTTAGCACTTAGATTTCGCTACGCCGTGATGGGCTTTACGTCGGTACTGGTGGGTCTTTGTTTGTGGCTGGCCTCTACGTTGGGTTCGGAATTTATTCCACAGCTTAACGAAGGCGATATTGCGCTTCACGCCATCCGTATTCCAGGAACCGGTTTAGAGCAAGCGGTGGAAATGCAGGAAATACTGGAGCAGCGAATCAAAGCGTTTCCGGAAGTAGAAAAAGTCTTTGCGCGCATTGGTACGGCCGAAGTCGCAACCGATCCAATGCCACCGAATGTCGCGGACAACTTTGTCATCCTGAAGCCACGAAGCGAATGGCCAGATTCGTCTAAGACAAAAGCTAAACTCGTTGAAGAGATGGAACTCGCGTTGGAAGAATTACCGGGAAACAACTACGAGTTTACCCAGCCAATTCAAATGCGTTTTAACGAATTGATTTCAGGAGTACGTGCCGAGTTGGGGATCAAAGTTTTTGGTGATGACCTGGATCAGCTGGTTCTGACGGCGAATGAAGTCCTCAACGTGGTGAATGCCATCGACGGTGCAGCCGATGCACGTGTCGAACAAGTCACAGGTTTGCCCACACTCTCGGTCATTCCAAATCGCACGGCTTTGGGGAGATACGGATTGAACGTGGCTGAATTGCAGGACTGGGTGTCCGCAGCCATCGGCGGTGAATCGGCGGGCATTATTTATGAAGGCGACCGCCGTTTTGAGCTGATTGTACGTTTACCCGAAACGACTCGCCGTGATATTGACCGGCTGAAATTTCTGCCGGTGCCACTAAAAAACGGTGACTACGTTCCTCTGGAAGAAGTCGCAACCCTGGATATTTCACCCGCGCCTGCGCAAATCAGTCGAGAAAATGGTAAACGTAGAATGGTGGTTACGGCGAATGTGCGGGGTCGAGATTTGGGTAGCTTCGTCAAAGAAGTTCAAGAAACGATTCGCGAGAAAGCCGATATTCCTCCCGGCTATTGGCTGGATTACGGCGGCACCTTCGAACAATTGGAGTCAGCCAGCCAGCGATTATCCCTCGTCGTGCCGCTCACGCTACTGGTGATCCTCGGCATATTGGTGATGGCATTTTCATCCTTCAAGGATGCGCTGATTATTTTCAGTGGTGTGCCGTTGGCGCTCACCGGCGGTGTGTTGTCGTTGTATTTGCGCGATATGCCACTGTCCATTTCGGCGGGGATTGGCTTTATCGCACTTTCCGGGGTGGCGGTGCTCAATGGCTTGGTGATGCTCGCTTTTATTCGTCAGCTCTGGCATGAGACCGGGCAATTTAACGAGTCGATTATTGAAGGCGCAATGATTCGTTTACGGCCCGTTCTGATGACAGCGCTGGTGGCGAGCCTCGGCTTCGTGCCAATGGCATTGAACACAGGCACTGGCGCAGAAGTACAGCGCCCGCTCGCCACGGTCGTGATTGGTGGCATTATTTCGTCAACAATTTTGACTTTGTTTGTGCTGCCAGTGCTGTATCAATGGGTTCATAAACGAGATACAACACAGCCTTAAGGAGGAGCCCCTCTTAGCTGGGAGGGGCAAACAATATGAATCAATTGATTAACAATTTTTTGCTAATTTATTTTGTTCTGTTTTTCGGTGTTGCCGTTATTTGGCGAAATTATTCTGTCGCAGAGCGCACTGGCATTAACGCCTTTAAGCTGAATCAGAAAACGGGACCTGAAGCGATCACAGGTGTGTATTTCAAGTGCTTGCCCTTGGTATCAATTTTGGTGTTTGTTGTTTTTGCGCTTTTTCCAAATGTGTATCTATTGCTGGGCCCCATCAAACTTCTTACTTATGCTCTGATTCAATATTCAGGCACGGGAATAATGTTGGTTGCTCTAGTTTGGGTGGTAACTGCTCAATCACAAATGGGCGCCTCTTGGCGGATAGGTATTGATCACGATCAAAAAACGGAATTTGTACAAAGAGGGTTATTTAAATATTCAAGAAACCCAATATTTGTTGGTGTGATTTTTATGTCTTTGGGATATTTATTGGTGTTACCTAATTCGATCACATTCGCTATTTTGGTTCTTAATATCGCATTGATTCAAATACAAGTTGCGATGGAGGAAGATTATCTAACACGGCAACACAAACAGGAATATCGTGAGTATTGCCAGCAGGTTAGGCGCTGGCTGTAGACGAAAAATTAAATACACTTTTTGACAACAGGTAAAATGGTGGACTGGAAGATTTTTGTAACAATTTTTGCCTCAGTATTTATTGCGGAGCTGGGCGACAAAACTCAGTTAGCAACCATGCTTTTTGCAGCAGATAAAGAAGTCAGTAAATATACTGTATTCCTCGCTACTTCTGCGGCACTTATCGTAGCATCTGCAATCGGCGTTTTGGCAGGAAGTTTAATATCCGAGTATATAAACGAAAAGTATCTTCATTATATCGCTGGAGTTGGGTTTGTCGGGATCGGGATTTTTACTTTATACAATGCATAACTAACGCTGATCGAAACAAAAGACATGAAAAGAACCATCAGCCGCGTAGCTAAAGAGCTTAACGTAAATGTAGAAACCATTCGCTTCTATGAGCGAAAATCTTTAATCGAACAGCCTCCGAAACCGAAGGATGGTTACCGGCATTACCCTGATGAAACGGTAGACCGAATCCATTTTATCAAGCGCGCACAAGAGCTTGGTTTTACACTGGACGAAGTGTCACGCTTGCTCAGCCTTGAGGATTCCCCATGCAGTGAAGTACAAGAACTTGCTGAAAATAAACTCGAGGCTGTCCAAGCAAAGATGAAGGACTTGAGGCGATTAGAAAACGCACTCAAAGCTTTGCTGGCCCAATGCAACGAGAATGAAAATCAAGCTCACTGTCCAATCATCAATTCGCTACAACCGAAGTGATACTTAGCCTTGACTCCGTACCTTGGTACGGAGTTTATACTTCAGCTATCTTTCGCTTTTCTTGAGGTGTACTGTGCCAAAAACATCATGGTCACTTATTGCTGGTATTGTTGCCGCTATTGGAGCGAGCCTTTGTTGCGCTGGCCCCCTCATACTTTTGAGTGTTGGCATCAGTGGCGCCTGGATAGCCAATCTGACCGAGCTTGAGCCCTACCGGCCACTCTTTATTGCCGTTGTCATTGCTGTGTTCGGGTGGAGTGGATGGCGAATATTTAAGCCTGAACTGACAGGTCGAGATTCCTGTATAACAGGAGAAGCCTGCGCAGACCCCACGGTGCAGCGAAACCGTAAGCTGCTGTACTGTGTTGCAGTGCTAGTAGCAGCAATCTTAATTTTCAGCCCGTATTGGATATTATTTTTTGCATAGAGGTAAAGTCATGAAAAGAGCAATGCTATTGATACTCTGTTTCCTGTATACCAGTTTCGCGTTTGCTGGGGAGCAACAAGTCACTTTGAGTGTACCGACGATGAATTGTGCGACCTGTCCAATTACGGTCAAAAAGGCGCTTAAAAGGGTAGATGGTGTTATATCTGCAGATGTGAGCTATAAAACCAAGTTGGCAATTGTGATTTTTGATGATGAAAAAACGGAAGTTGCCTCATTGATAGAAGCCACTACCAACGCAGGTTACCCTTCGAAGTTAGGGTTGAGCGACACGAATGAGTAAGGCTGTCGTATTAGAATCTGTACTTACTTGCCCAGAGTGCGGACATGAAAAACAGGAAACAATGCCAACTGATGCCTGCCAATGGTTTTATCAGTGTGAAAGCTGCCAAACCGTGCTGCGGCCTAAGCCAGAAGACTGCTGTGTATTTTGTTCCTTTGGAACTGTTCCATGTCCTCCAATACAACAAGATAAAGCTTGCTGTTCGAAAGCAAAGGGTTAGAAGACACAGATAAAATCATCTGTGTCTTCACAGCAGCAATCAGTTTTCAGGTGATGTTTCAATGATGGGACGCTTCCACACAACAAACAACGCAGGAAAGACCAATAACACGCCAATTAGCGCCGAAGCCGTCCCCCCAATCATGGGCGCGGCAATACGTTTCATGACATCGGCTCCGGTGCCATCGCTAATTAAAATGGGAATCAACGAAATCAGTAAAGTTAGGCTGGTCATTAGCATCGGCCGAATACGTTGCGCGGCGCTTTGCGCGACTTTTTCGTGAAACTCATCCAGTCGGTTTTTTGAATCCAGTGCTTCCGGTTTTTGCAACGCATCGTCCAGGTAGTGCAGCATCAATAAACCCAACTCCGCCGCCAGACCGGCCATCGCAATCATGCCGACCCATACCGCCACACTGAGTTTGTAATTGAGCAGAAACAGCAGCCAGATCGAGCCCATCAAGGCAAAGGGCATGGCCGACAGTACAAACATCGTGTCACTGAAACGACCACGGTGTAGATAGAGCAATAGAAAGACAGCCAATAAGGTTGCCGGTATCACCCACTGCAATTTGGCCTTGGCCCGCTCGAAATACTGGAACTGGCCCGCCCATCCCAGGCGGTAACCTGCCGGCAATGCCACCTGTTCGGAAACGACCTGCTTGGCTTGCGTGACGTAGTCGGCTACACCCAAGTCGCCTTTAAGGTCAACGAACACGAAACCAACTAATTGGCCGTCCTCGTTGCGGATCATGGGCGCCCCGGAGCGAAATTCGATATCCGCCACCTCCGTAATTGGTACCTGCGTGCCGGTTTTGGTGGGCACCAGTACCTTCTCTAGTGCTTCAATGGAGTCACGATAGTCCCGTGCGTAACGCACCATCACCTCATAGCGTTCACGTCCCTCCACTGTTTGCGTGGCGGGCATACCACCCACAGCCGTCATCAATACCTCTTCGACATCCATCACATTCAAGCCATAACGCGCAGCGGCGTCCCGATTGATATCAAAATCCAAAAAATAACCCCCGGTCGAACGCTCGGCGAACGCGCTGCGGGTATAGGGTGCGGTGCGTGAATCCGCTTGCAAGGCCTTCTCTATCGCCACGGCGGTTTCTTCAATCTGGCTGAGATCGTCACCAAAGACCTTGATACCAAGGGTGCTGCGAATCCCGGTCGCCAGCATCTCGGTGCGTGTCTGGATCGGCATCCACCAGATATTGGGCATGCCGGGATAGCGCAGCTTTTCATCCATCTCGGCAATCAGGTCATCCCAGGTCAGCCCCTCACGCCATTGATCCTTGGGCTTCAGGGTGATGACGGTTTCCACCATAGACAGCGGCGCCGGGTCGGTCGCGCTGGTCGAACGGCCGACTTTGCCAAAGACCCGCTCCACTTCGGGAAAGCTTTTGAGCTGCGCATCCATGCTTTGCAGTACCTTGCCGGCTTCAGTGATGGACATTCCCGGCAGCGCTGTGGGCATGTAAAGAATACTGCCCTCATTTAAAGGGGGCATAAACTCATTGCCCAACTGCCGGGCCACCGGCCAGGTCAGTACCAGAGACACCACGGCCACCGCGACGACCGGCCAACGAAAGCGAATGCAAAAGCGGATCATGGGCAGGAAGAGAGCGAGCAGCCATCGGTTCAGTGGATTGCGCTCGGCGTGAATTTTGCCCCGCACTAACAAGACGGCGAGTGCCGGGATCAAGGTCACCGATAAAATTGCGGCAAAGGCCATGCTGTAGGTCTTGGTGAAAGCCAGCGGTTTGAAGAGTCGGCCTTCGGTGGCTTCTAAGGCAAACACCGGGATGAACGAGATAGTGATAATCACCAGAGAAAAGAAAATACTGGGTCCGACGTCCTGCATCGCACGGATGATCACGGCTTTTCGGTTGCCACTATCGCCATTTTTATCCAGCCGTTTGTGAATGTTGTCCATCATCACCACGGCGGCATCCACCATTGCCCCGATCGCTACCGCAATACCGCCCAGGGACATGATGTTGGCCGTAAGCCCTTGGAACGCCATAGGGATAAATGACAACAGAATGGCAATCGGTAAGGTGATGCAGGCCACCAGCGCCGACCGGACATGTAGTAGGAACGCCATGATAATCAGCGTCACCACCACCATTTCTTCGATCAAGGTGTTTTTTAGGGCATTGATGGCCCGTAAAATTAAATCGGAACGGTCATAGGTGATCACCACTTCCACCCCGTCCGGTAAACCAGCTTCGACGTCCTTCAGGCGTTGTTTGACTCGGTCGATCACGTCAAGGGCGTTCTCACCGTAACGCATGACCACGATGCCTCCGACCGTCTGACCTTCGCCATCCAGTTCAGCCAAGCCTCGCTGCATGGCAGGGCCCAGCGTCACATCCGCCACCTGGGACAGTTTGATCGGAACATGGTTGTCATCCACGCCGATGACGACTTTTTCCAAATCCGCCGGGGATTTCAGGTAGCCGCGGCCGCGTATGAAATGTTCGTGGCCTGCGATTTCCAGCACCCGACCGCCGACATCGTTATTGGAACGGCGTATCGCTTCAATGACCTTGGGGAGGTCAATACCAAAGCTCGCCAGGCGGTGTGGATCGACCTGTACCTGATATTCCTTGACGAACCCTCCAATAGACGCGACTTCGGCAACACCATCTATAGCCGTTAGCCAGTAACGCAGTTTGAAGTCCTGGATGGCTCTTAACTCGGACAGGTCATGCTGGCCTGTTTTGTCCACCAGTGCATACTGAAACACCCAACCCACGCCTGTGGCATCCGGCCCCAGGGTGGGCTGGACATTATCGGGGAGCTGACTGGACACGGTATTCAAATATTCCAATACTCGGGAACGCGCCCAATAAATATCGGTACCATCCTCGAAGATCACATATACGAAGCTCGACCCCAGAAAACTCTGGCCACGCACAAAACGCACGTTAGGGGCGGAGAGTAAGGCCGTGGTGAGCGGATAGGTAATTTGATCTTCTACCAGATCGGGACTGCGGCCTTGCCATTGGGTATAGACAATGACCTGGGCATCCGACAAATCCGGAATGGCGTCCAGTGGGGCCTGGAAAAAACTGCGATAGCCCCACACGGCGGCGATCAGCACCAACAGAATCGTAATGCCGGGTTTGTGAGCACAATAGGAAATCAGCCGCGCCACCCAACTGCTGGGTTGTTGATGCTCTGGCGGCTTTGTCTCGGCATCGTCAACTCGCGTGGCTTCGTTTGAATCTACCATTGATCAATCCCCGCCTTGAGTTTACTTTCCGCCGCAATCAGGAAATTGCCAGAGGTGACAATCTTGTCGCCTTCCTCTAATCCTCTCCGCACCACCACATACTCATCGTCACTGTAACCCGTGCGCACCGTTACCGGTTTTAATCGGCCTTCTCCTAAATCTTTAAATACGATGCGTTTTTCGCCGGAAACCAGGACGGCATCTTTGGGAATCAGGCGCATCTCTCCAAACTCCGACTTCAGTGTGACGCGCGCAAATAACCCCGGTTTTAACTGACCTTCGGCATTGTCCACCTGAAGCCGAACACGGGCGGTACGGGTGTTTTCACCGAGAAAAGGATCGACCTGCATCACCGTCGCCGTACATTCGTCACCTGGAATATTGGTGAGACGCACCGAAGCTGACATGCCCGATTCGATTAACGGTAAATCCTGTTCGTAGGCGAATGCCTCTATCCATAAGGAAGACAGATCCGCAATTTTAAGGAGGGTTTGTCCTTGGCTAAAGGCGGCACCGGCAATGATATTTTTCTGTATGACCACCCCATCGACGGGCGCAAACAAGGGAACATAGTCCTGAGCTTGGCCTTGCTTTTCCAGCCAGTCAATTTGCGCGTTGTTAAGCCCCCACAAAGTTAAACGCTTGCGACTGGCGCTGACCAACGCCTGGCGCTGGTTGCCTACCGCGTCTTGACGACTGCGCTTCACGGTTTCCAGGTATTCTTCCTGCAGGGATAGCAAGTCCGGGCTGTAAACGGTAAAAAGCTTGTCGCCCTTACGAACGGGTTTACCTTCAAAGTCTGCATACAGTTCACCGATCCAGCCGTCAAAGCGCAGGCTGATCGCCATCAAGCGTGTTTCGTCGTAGGTGATTTGCCCTTGCAAGCGGATGGGAACCGCAAAGGGGGCGCGAATTACTTTGCCGGTTTTGACGCCTATCGTTTGCCTGCGTCCTTCGTCAACCATTACGCTACCGCTTTGCAACTCTTCGCGGGTAACCGGTACTAAGTTCATTCCGCAAATGGGACAGGTGCCGGGTGCTGCCGATTTCACTGAGGGGTGCATTGAGCAGGTGTGGTAGGCCACATCTCCCGAAGGGGTAGCTGTTGTGAGTTGGATACCCCTACGCCCGGTTGCCATATCAAAAGCCAAATCCACGTGGTGCGCCTCATCCATCGCCACATCGACCGCCAGGGGCCAGCTGCCGGCCATTATCAGTTCAAAATCACCCTGGTAGACGCCCGGAGCGTTTTCTTGAATGTCGGCCTGGGCGTACATGGCAGGCATAGTACCCATTGCGAGCATCTCGCCAACGGCCCGAACCTTAGCGCCTGACACCGGCTTGCCTTCCTGATCTTTCACCTGGACGGTGATGCGGTTTTCACCCACTTGAGGGGTTTCAGGTTCCACGCTCACCGCAACCTGCCAAGGCCCCGCTTGAACAAAGTCCGGATTCGCTGATGATATCGAATGACCTGAAGAGAAAAACTTTGAACCCCAATCAACCTGCACGGCCACAAGGACAACGACCAAGATAGCGACCAGCGCGGATATGCCAATGACATATTCTTTTGTTATTCCGTTTGATGGATTAATCATGATGACTGACCTCCAGATCGTCGGCATTTAGCTCGGTTTTGAAAACCACGCCAGATGCGGCCAAAAGCTGGGAAAATTGCACATATTGATCGCGCAGGGCTTTTTCAGCCGCACGTCGAGTGGAAAGCAGCTGACGTTGGGCCGTGAGTATTGTTAAAAAATCACCGCTTCCCGATCGGTATTCGTCTTGTGCGGTGGTGTGAGTTTCTTCGGCAAGCGGCAGAAGTTCTTGCTGGTACAAGGCATAGACATCTTGTGCTTGCTGCCAGTGGCTGTGCGTTTGAATCAACACTTCTCGTAGCTGGGTATGCAGATCCTGTTGTTCCCAACGTAAGGCAAGTTGTTCGGCCCGCAGGCTATCTTCGCGCCGACTGCGCTTGCTAAACGTAAACGGCAAGCTCACACCTACACCGACTACCCAACGCTTCTCCTCATTGATCCATAAACTGTTATAGCGGGCCATGGCGTTGAACGAGGGATAGCGATCTTTTTCGGCTAAAGAGAGTTCGACGTTTTTTTGCTGCTGTTGCGCGTTTAGCATCTGCATACGCGGCTGCTGCTCGAGCTTGGCCATAGAACTCCGCCATTGCTCGTCTGGAAAATCTGTCAGCGGTAGGAGGATGTTCAACTCAATGGGCGTACCTTGATCCAGATTGCCCAATCGCTTCATTTCACTGAGATCACGCTCAACACGTGCTTTCAGTTCAATGGCTTCCTGCAACAACAAATGATATTCATGCGTCGCATGCAAGACATCGGACTTGGCGGCTGTGCCCGCCGCGTACTTTGCGCGCACGACGGTAAGAAACTCCTGCCAGAGCGCCTGATGGCGTTGATTAATCAACAATAATTGCAGGTGGTATTGCCATTGGGCGTAGGCCAGTCGGACCTGTTTGGCGAGATTTACCCGCCCCTGCAGTTGCATGGCCCCTAGAGCATCGGCCTGGGCGCCTGCCGCTTGTTTTCGCAAAGACAAAACGCCCGGCCAGGGCAACGGTTGGCTGAGTTCAACGATATATCCATCGTCAAATCGCTCATCGCCCAGGGTTTGTGGGGCAACGCCCACCGAAAGTTTTGGGTCATCCAGGTAGCCAACCACCTCGGCGCGAAGCAGTTGTGCTTCCCAACGGGCATCTATGGCCTGTTGAGTGCCGTTACATGCCAGCGAATGCCTCACGAGATCTTCGATTCTCACAATTGTGGGGATGCTGCACTCAGCTTCTTCCGAAGCTGTAGCAGGAACGGGCCAGACCCCGGCCACTAGTAGTGCCAATCCAAATGGCACCAGAAATGTGTAAAAATTCACGAGGAACTCCTCTAAAAATCAAGGTTTAAGCGTCAGCCATTCAAAGCTGACGGTGTTAACAAAAACGCTGAATTTTTATCCCGAGCGAGTCAGGATTGGAGGAGTGTCTTAGATACGTAAGCGCAAGGTAGACATCCAGGTTTCGGTTCCTGGATGGGCGGGTTGAGAGTCCAGATCCCAAAGGGCTGGGGCCGGAGAGGTTTGTTCAAGCTCGGGCCATAAGGCGGCCAGTATAAAATAGACAGAGATCGGCGGTGGATCGAGAGAGGAATGCGAAGTGAGAAGAACGGGGTGCTCTTCATCAATATCCACGTCCATGGAAACTTCCAGTCCATAATCGCAGCATTGCATCGCAGAATTTTGATTTTCACCTACTGCCGCAGGTGAGCTTTCATTGTCACAGCAGCACTGCTCAATAGGGCCGCTGTGATCCATCATTTGGCAAGCAAAAACCGACTGTACCTGCAGCAATAACGCGCAAAGCATCAATACGGTTAGAGCCCTTTTGGCCCAATGAGTAGATCGTAACTTATTCACATCTAGTTTAACTGTTATTTATGCTCTGCAATTTAATCGACACTCAGAGCGAAGGTTAAGAATATAGTTCCATAAGTTTGATCTATCGATGAGGGGCTGAAGTATAATTCTACCAGCTTGCTGCAAAAAGAAAGTCCTTCAGTCGCTTGAGTTGGCGTCGTTGCGACAATGTCCAAGTCTTAGGTTTGGCTGCGTGTTGTGGGTGTTTCACTATGGATTGGATAGATGCATTTGTCACACTTATTTGGGATGAGCATTATTTTGGTGGGGTGGAATACCTCTGAATTATAGATTCGGTATTCAAATAGAGCTTACCGTAGTTTGCACTGTCTTGTTTATAATAAGATTACTTCTTTGAAATGATAAGACCGAGCCCCTCATGCGGGTCAGCGCCAATAGCCTCACAGTATATAACGAACTCCATCAATTCAATTTTCCGCCGATCTTGTTCCATTTTACCTACCACTGAGTGATGGCGACCTACGATATTTGCCACCGCCCTTAAAGACAAACCGCTCTCCTCCCGTTTTTGCTTCATCCAGGTGCGCAGTTTGTCGTAGTGAGGTGAGTATGAGGATGGCTTCATTGTCTCGATGATAGAGACAAGGTAGAATGTCGCGAAATTCGAGACAATATACGCGTCAATTTACGTCATGAGCATGATCCATATAAAACCCGAACTCCTTCACGCACTTAACGAAATCCAAGGAGAGTCTTTCACCGTTGCCGAATTAACGACACACTATTTGGAACATCCGGAAAGCCTGCATAAAGGTAAAAAGCCAGCGAGGCAATTCATCTACCGGAATATAGTACGGATGATAAATACGGGATTCATGGAGAAACTGCCTGACAATGGTGGGTGGCCAAAGTACCGACTCACCCAGAAGTTCAGATCGCATCGCTCTGGATTAACCGAAAAAGAGGCACTCACCTCCCTTCCCTCCAAGCCGAATACAAGCGTCAAAATTCAATCGGCTCCCCCCAGCAAGCCCATCACCGCGTTAAGAGAGCGGCTCAATAAACACCGATCCGACATGTTATGTGCGTTGGGTGAGGCGGAGGAATACGAGTCTCTATGTAAGGAGTTGCTTGAACTTAGCGAGGAAGCACAAGCTCTCTATTCGGAAGCCAGAGAACGGAGTGCTTTACTGTTGGGAAAAATCAAAGCGCTGGAAAGTCTTCTGTCATCCCGCGGCTCCAGGAAATAGACATGGAACTGCGACGCTGGCAGCGCGAAGCTGTGTCACGCTGTATATCCCGTTTTCGCAACGGCCAAAGCCATTTTCTATGCTTGGCCACTCCTGGTGCCGGTAAAACGTACATGGCGTCTACCGTTGCCAAAAGGTTGCTTGAAAACGGAGATATTGATTTTGTTTTCTGCTTTTCCCCATCGCTAAACGTCTCTCTTTCCTTTCAGTCCACATTGGAGTCTGTACTTGGGGTTCGTTTAAACGGACTGCTCGGTGCGAAAGGCAATGTAATAACGTACCAATCCATGCTCAATCTTGGCCGATCATTCTGGTTATTGATGAAGACACATCGCACCTTGGTAATCTTTGATGAAATCCACCATTGCTCCGGCGATCATCTCGGCAATGCCAACGCCTGGGGTCAAAAGATCATTCAGCACATTCAAGGTAAGGCGACCTATAGTCTCGCTTTAACCGGCACACCCTGGCGCTCGGATCGGATTCCCATCGCATTGACGTCGTATTGCCGGGAAGGAAAAGTTCATTGCGACTACAGCTATGGTTTGGCTCAAGCCATCAAAGATGGCGTTTGCCGTACGCCCAAAATCACCGTAATAGACAATGAAAAAATCACCGTACAAAATAATGGGAAAGAAAAGGTCTATGGATCCATTGGTGATCTACTGAAGTCCTCTCGGTGCACATACCAGCAACTCCTTGAAAACCTCACACTCATTCGATATTTGGTTGAGCAAAGCCACAAAGCCCTCAACACGTTAAGACGGGTTCAACCAAATGCAGGCGGACTCATCGTCGCAGCTTCAGTGGAACATGCGGTTCTTATCGCCACAATATTAGAACGCATTTGTGGAGAATCTCCGACGGTGGTGACATATCTGCATGACAAGTCTCAACAGGCAATTCAACATTTTCGTGATGGACAGACCCGATGGATCGTCTCGGTCGGCATGATCAGCGAAGGCACCGATATTCCTCGTTTACAGGTATGTTGTCACCTCACTCGCGTTAAAACGGAATTGTATTTTCGACAAGTACTAGGCAGGATTTTGAGGGTACAAAATAGTGGCAATGAGGAAGCGCTACTCATCATGCCAGCCGAGCCCAAATTAATCGAATATGCACATCGGGTCGCTGAAGATATTCCTTCTGCCAATACCGTATCACTCAAGACAATGGAGGGAAGTCTGCAAACGCTGTTGACCGACCAAGTAGAAGCAGAGGTCGAATCCGGCACCAATGAGATAGATACAATTAAAACGAACGATTCTGGTGAAGATCAAGAGCATCAGCCTGGCCTGCTATCTCTGGGGGAACCAGAAGAAGACATTACCGCTTTGCCCTTCACCACGTTAGCGGAAGCTTACGAGTCGACTCTGGGCTTATTCGGTCGTTTTCGAAAACGCATGATCAACTTTTCGCCGGTGAATGGATGAGCACCACCACGTACCGTGAACTAATGACTCGAATGGCCTTTGAGCAGAAGCGCAGGATCGCCAGTTTGACGTTCGCTGCGATTCGAAGTGGAAGCTGGACAAAAGAAGAGTCCGGACACGACCTTTCGTTACACGTGCTTCAGGGGCTCTCTGATGGAACGTTTGCCCAAACCCTCATCGTCCCTCGTCATCAACTCTGAAGAACAACCTGATTTAGCATCCCGTTTTCCTTCCTTCATTGAAAACAGACAACCACTCGCACCGGCACTATGCCAGCGAGGTCCTGTTGGTCCGTTCTTGTAACTTGCGTTTATGAGTAACAAATTTTTTTGGTACGAATATGAATCAATGAGTACTATTAAGCACATAGTTCTTAGTAAACTTTCTGTATGATCGTACTGAAATCAGTGTGATATTTCCGAAAGGAATAAATATAATTTATTTATAACCAAAATTGGAGATTTGTGTATCGTACGATACGCACAAATTTTAACCAATGGCTGAGATCAGCGAAGAAACGTATAAAATATTCGAAGTGGCCTACGCGTTTTTTAATGCGCGGCTGTTTGAAAATGCTTTGCCCAAATGTCTCATCACTTTCCAGAGACAAAGCCGACTAATGGGCTACGTCTCCTTTAATCGATGGAAAAACAAGCGTAACGAATCAATCGATGAGCTTGCGATCAACCCGGAATATTTTGCAAACTTCCCATTGACGGACATACTCCAAACATTATGCCATGAAATGGTCCATATTTGGCAAGCTCACTTTGGCTCACCCACGCGAAACGGCTACCACAATCAGGAGTGGAGCCAAAAAATGATAGCCATTGGTCTAATGCCATCGTCCACAGGCAAACCAGGTGGAAACACCGTTGGCCAGCGAATGATGGACTATGTTATTGAAGGTGGACCATTTGAATCGGCTGTCGAAGACATTATTCAACAAGGTTTTGAGTTGATTTGGTTTGACACCATTTCCATTTCGCCAAAACCATCAGCAACACTGTCGTCAAAAAATGTTCCCATGTCTGCCTCAACGTCAGAAACATTGAGTGTTAGCTCCAGCCCGGTGAAAGAAATCGATTTGGGCGTGGATATGGATGCCTTCACCGCAGCGATTGAGGCATCTTTGCTCGATAACTTTCCGTCTGAAAATGTGACTTCTCGACCACAGAAGCCTTCAAGCAAGACCAAGTACTACTGTTCAAGCTGCTTTTCCCAAGTCTGGGGAAAACCGGGTTTAAAAATTGTCTGCGGGACATGTATCAAGCCCTTCATACAAGATAACTAATGAATGCCTTTACTCGTTTAGAATGTTTAGAGACAAATCCAAAATTGAGGGCAGTTCAACAATATCGTCAAGTGGATACTCCCCATTAAAAACAAGATGCTCCCATGCAACCGGTGAAATCTTTTTTAGAGCATCTGCCAAAGGTCCTTTATTTTGTTCCTCCAATCTACTGAGCGCATTAGACATGAGTGCAGAATTATAGAAGATAGTACAGTTCGCAAGAAGCCGGGCACACGAATACCATATGTCAATCTCCCTGTCGCTTTTGCCGCGAAAGCTCGATGGACCATTTACTTTAGAAATGGCTTTTTGCAATTGATGATAGGCCTCTCCCCTATTAAGCGCCCTTTGCACATAGCGCTTTAGGTTGTCATCATCAACATACTCCAAGAGATAAATCGCCTTGACCAGCCTGTCATACTCACGCAGCGCATCCAGCATCTTATCAGATTCAGTAGAGCGCGAAATCTTCTTGACGATTTCGTATTGCTTTACTTCTTTTTGATGCAATGACACACAAATCCTTTGAGTATGCTTCCAACCATCAATAATCTTGTGATCATCAATGGGTTTTGATAGCTCAATTGAAAGCCCTTTTTTTGATTCAGAAACGAAAAACATTTTGTCCAGCTCACTAGCAACATCCCGGTATCGCGGCGCGAAAACCCAACTAAACAAATCCAATAAAGCGAAGTTACACTTATTAGTGCCATGGGTATCCGTAGAGACTATATCAGGTTGTAACTGGCTGGTATTATTGTAGAGAAGATCAAATGTATAATGAGACTCATGATGATTAAGAGGCATTATTTCAACGTTTACCGGCACGTGATTTATTGATAGTGTGAGTGCTGACAATCCTTTCCCCTTGCCAAAGTCTTTACTTGAATAACGGGTTCTTACAGTATTTCTTTTGGATCGAAATTTTTGACCATCAATGCTCCCGTGAATAACATCTGGTCGAAAATTGTAATACTTGAAAATTCCTAATTTTGCAATTTCATCGCTGATGCAATCAGCCGCATTTTCGAGGGCAGACGCTCTCAAGTAATTGGATTCGAAATTTTTGAGTTGATCATACGAAAAAGGGCAAAGGTCTGCCATTTTATGCACACCGAGCCGGGTCGCATTAGCAATTAGACACGATATAAGCTTTCCTGAAAAATTTGGATCTTTTTGTCGATATTTAATGTGTCGAATTCGTTCGTAAAAACCAGTTTCTCTTGCGACGATAGCAATAACCGATGAAATACCGCGCTTGGGCAGGTTTAAAAAGATACGGTCATTAACCTCAGCGTTTCCCTTCATTTGTTTTACGGTCCAAGTTTTCTTACCACTTGTGGTGGATAAAATAACCGATTCGTTTTCCCTGCTGATGATTCGCTCCACTACCCTCTTCTTCAATTTGCTAAATTGCTCATGCTTCAGAGCCAAGAGCGTTTCTATAGGCATGTCCAAATTGACGGAGTTAATCGCCTCTATCATGGTGTCACCGTCTTTTTCAAACACATCAATGCCTACGAGGGATTCCTCCAGTGGAGAGAATTCGGAACTGTTTTCAACTCCCCAATGTGTTTTGCTGAGGCGACCAGAGATTAAACGATAGATATAATATTCAGCCCTATGGGATATTAAAGATTTTTCCTCGTCGTATAGATGTACTCTGTTTTTCTTGTAAATTAGTCTATCGTCAAACGTTTGACATATCCCATCTGCGTCCAACTCTGATTTCAATTTCATCGCTTGAACAAACAATGACAACTTACTGGACGGTTCCACAAATTTAAGGAACCTGAAGACTTTTCTAAGAAGCTTAAGGTTGCTGTCTTTTATCGAATCAATGTACTCCCAGTAATAGGCCTCTTCGTCAACATTTATTGACTTAAGATATTTGGCAACGATTACTCTCTGACCGGATGGCAAAATATCTTCTGATTTTTTTCTTAGATCTAAATCGGATACCTTTGCACTGCCGTGAAGATCCAACACTTCGCCCACCTTGATTAATAACTCAGCCATCCCCTCCCGCTCGCTAATAATTCTTTTTTTTACAAATTCCTTCGCAGACGCATGCGTATTCTTATAGTGGTAATCGAAAGCCAATACGAAATAGTCCGTAATTTCCGTAAATCTCAAGTATATAAAACACGAAAAATACAGGTAGAAATTCAGAGGGTCAGATCTTTTATGCTCCCACGCATCATGGTAGTTGAACAAAGTGGCATAATATTCAACAACGGACTTCGGCAACTTAAGTTGACTGACCATATCTTTAATTTCTGCGTATATTTCGCTTAGACAGAGATAAGCTCTCGTCTCTTTGTTAACCTGGGACGGTCTAAAGTCGGTCGATTGATATCGAATCGCATCGAAAACATCTTTTGATTTTGCGTCCTGGAGCAGGCTCGTCAATATGTCCTTCGTGTTATCCGAAAGAATATTTTTTACTAACTCTTTTACTCGGGAATTTTCTGAATAGATAACGCTTGCGATAACCTGGCTAATGATTCTGTAGGACGGCCTTTCGATATTGCGGTGATCAAGCCAGTCTAATGCTTGATCAAGCAACTCACGTGGATCCAACTTGGTCCTAACCTCCTGGTAAAGGTATTTCTTTAGTTGTTCTTCTACGTTTGTATTAAAAGGCTTAACTCCTACCGCTGCAAATATCCGGCTGTAAATATTGGATTTTCTTAGCGAAGTGAGTGGTATAAGTTCTCGCTTCAAATTTGGAAAATATTTCCCAACGATAAATTTCAGATCCAGTTCGGACCTAATTGGATCAAACCGAATTTTAATGGGTTTTATTCTGAAATAGCTTAGTAATAGCCGATAGTAAATTTGAATGTCCTCCGACTCGCGCTTCTTGATGAAGGACTGCTCTTTGTCATTTAACGAAAATTCATAATCTTGGCTCTCGGAGCTGATTATTGGGGAGGCGTGGTAATCGGCGATTTCTTCTTCTGTTAGGATTTTCACAAAACACAACCAAATCAATATTGGACACCGCATTAGGACTACCCTGAAGCGTGTCGACCTATGAGATCACGAATTGTATAAAGCAAATGTGGAAAAAACAGCGATATACGGCTGATAAATCAAGGAAAAGCTAGTGATAACATCACATTAGATGGCTCTACGCCTCAAGAAATGTTTCACAAACCGTTTCACGAAATAAAGTAATAAGAAGTGGCTAGCACCCCTTTTAATTTCATCTGCCATGGTGATTGATTCCCGCCAATCGACAGGAATATTCGAGTAACCATAGTAAGCACCTGCAATTTGGCCGCAGATAGCTGCGGTTGTATCGGCATCATTACCAATGTTGGCAGAAAGCAGGATTGCGTCTCTAAAGTCTTTTCCGTGATAAAAACACCATAATGCAGAAATTAAACTCTCGATAACAAATCCGCTACCCGTTAGTTGTATATACGCTAAATCTTTAAAAGAAGTATCCATTATTAAGCGTAATTCATCGCAGATTTTGAACGGAATATTTTCGAATATTTCGTCTTTATTGTTTGCAGAGAATGCTTTGTGAATTAAATAGCTGAACAAACGGCATGATTCAATACAAAGCTTAGAACCGTGGGTAGTTTTTGAGCTTTCACCGGCATAATGAACACAGGCATTCAATTCTTTATGATAAAAAATAGGAATTGGCGCTAACCTCATGATTGAGCCATTTCCCGAAGAACGAGGATCCGTTGAGCCACTAAACGGGTTTTTATCGGTTAGATATCGTCTGAGAGCGGTCGATACAGTTGCGCCAATGTCAAAACAGTGACCATTACTACTCATGTAACCATGTTGGTACCAATTACAATAGCGATTCATTTGATCAACAGGATCGAACCCTTTTTTATACACCAAACTGTGTGCTAAGCATAAAGCCATGGAGGTGTCATCAGTCCACTGCCCTTTTTCCAAATTAAAAGGACCATCGCCAATCATGTCGCTAATAGGTTCAAATGTTCCTTTGACTTTAAATTCTAAGGTTGTACCAACCGCGTCGCCACAAGCTAGGCCAACTAAGGCCTCCATCATTTTGTCTTCCATATGTATTCTCAACCACAAAAACTCATTAGTTGTTAAGCTGTTCTACTTTGTAACCTTTTTTTTGTAATTTATTCAGTACACCATCTTCACCGGGAAGATGTAATGAGCCGACCAAAACAAATTCTACTTTATTGTCGTTGTTAAGCTCATCGAGTTGGCTAATCCAGCGATTATTTCTATTCAATATGAGTGTGTTATACACTTTGGGGAATTTAGTTTTCATTTCTTTAATGGAGACGTTTTCTAAAAGCTGTTCCAAATTTCCGCTGCGCCAATTTTGTCTCATGTCGGTAATAAATTCGGGTAATTGTTCTAAATCGCTTAATGTGTATTCGATAACTTGATTATTGTTTATTGCTTCCATGCTTTTAAAGAATGAAAGTTGTTCATCAAAGCTTTCGAGTTCTTGTTGCGGCTTATTATCTTGCTGCGCGAGTCCTGAGATTACGGTTTCAACGCCGAACTCTGCTTGCAATCCCAATCGTTGATATTCGAGAACCGAAACCAATAACGACACGCCCCATGGTTTAAATTTTTCAAAACTTGCGAGTGGTAAGTTACGTTCTGAAAAGAAAGTATTTAACGCTTGGTAAGCTTTGGGAGAAAGCTGCGTGCGTAGTGTTTGGTCACCGGGTAATGTCATTGCGGCAATTAATTTTTGTTGAGATGACAAGGAATTGGCTACTTCTGTATCGGTCTCGAAAATAATTTCGTCAGAATTGTTATAGGCGGTAGAAAACTCTTTGGGTAGTGGTAAATCACTTGAGCTTAATAAATGTACAGTGCCGCCAATGTAAAAGAATTTATCACCTTTTGTTACCTTCCAAACGGATGATTCTGCCCAAGCTGAAATTGCGCTAGAGCTTGCCACACACAATACTAAAGTGTTAATTATTTTCTTGATTTTCATAAAGCCTGCCCTATTCGTTCGTGTCAATGGTTATAACATTGAATCATACACGGAATGCGTTAATTATCTATGTGCTTTGCGGATCAATTTGGCAATTTATAAAACTTTTAAATATGAATTGAGTAAAGTATAAGTTCTTTATTTCCAGTGTTTTTGCCGGTGTTTAAATAACAAAATTAACATTTTTTAGAAGCTATAAATAACCTATTCATGGAGCCTCTTTAAATAATGCATTTTTGATTAAATTAGACGACAAAAAGTTGAAAGTCTTATTGTCAATTTTTGGAATGCTATCATTTGCAGTGCTTGAAATTGACAACACATTCTGTACTGCTGAAACGTTAGTTAATCAGAGTTTTATTATGATTAAACTAGAAAAATTATTCTGGTTTGTTATTCATTAAATTTATTACCAGAATTTGTTCAAAAGTTGGTTACCTTTCTATTACTGAATTACCAATGAGATAGATGTTTTTTTCGTTCGAATAAGGATCATGCCTTCACGGCGGTAATTATCCGATTAATTCGAGTTTTCATATTAAATTACTTTAGGAACCTCTGATTAACTCATTCATGATTTAATCAGAGGACAGAAATCGAAAATGTGATTTTCAATTTCTTTACAATTTCAATCACTTACCGTTCATGAAATTGGCGACACATCCTTGTGTCGCGAGAAACTCTGGGTTAATCAGAGTTTCCTTTAATAAAGTCATATATTGTGAAAGACCTTAAATTTTCAAAATTTCTTCATTTTCTCATAACCGGTTGTTTTTATTGATTTAAATTAAACCAGCTACGCAATTTTTTGAAATTTCTAGGTGTTGAATCGAGATCCAACAGTTGTTTGTTAATATTTGTTAATTAGCTGGAACTTTTATCAAGTGCAAATGATAATACTTCGCATTAAATATGGCTAAGTATTCGAGATCATTCATTATGTTAAAACACCAGTTTAAGTTGTCTTTATTAGCATTTGCGGTAGCTCAATCGAGCCACTTGGCCTGGGCTGAAAATGAGATAGAAGTTGTTGAGGTTGAAGGTCATCGTGTTAACGGGGTTAATGTTGTTGATTTTGAAGAACTTCAAAAAAAACAAGCAAACGATTTGGAAGACATTTTCCGCGATCAACCCGGAATTTCTGTAGGTGGTTCGTTAGGTGTTGCACAAAAGATTTATGTGCGTGGTTTAGAAGACACCAACCTTAACATTACCATTGATGGTGCTAACCAAGCCGGTTACCTATTCCACCACCAAGGTCGTGTGTCGGTTGATCCTGAGTTACTAAAGCGCGTAGAAATTAAAGCCGGTGCCGGTACCGCGCTTGATGGCCCTGGTGCATTGGGTGGTGCGATTCAATTTGAAACCAAGGATGCTGAAGATCTTTTAGATGCGAATGAAAACTTCGGTTCATTATTTAAAACCGGTTACAATAGTAATAATCGTGGTTATCGTGTTAGCGCAAACTTATACGGACGCTTGACGGAAAATACTAGCGGTTTATTGGTATTGGGCCAAACCAAAGGCGAAGAAATTCATGATGGTCATGGTGATGAAATTCCCAATACCGATGCCGAGCAAAATATTGGTTTATTAAAATTAACCAGCAGAATTACCGAAAACCAAACCTTGCGCTTAAGTTACGATACCCGTGATGATAACGCTGTTCGTAATTTGCGCGCGAATTTTATCGATTTTAACGGTAACACCGCAACTAACCAAACCAGTGAACGCGAAACCACTACGTTCAGTTATTCGTTTAATAGTCCAAGCAATTTGGTGGATTTAAAAGTTACCGCGTACCAATCTGAAACCGAAATTACCAATCGCGAATCCGCTGCCAACATTGATTTTGGTGCAACCGTAGAGAGTTACGGCTTGGATATTCGCAACACCAGTTTATTGGGTTCACACCGTTTGGTGTACGGAATGGATTTTCGTGAAGACGAAGGAGTATCTTTTGATGCGATTGAACGTTTCGAAGAAACCTCCGATGTTTATGGCGTTTATGTACAAGATTTTTACGCACTAACCGACAAATTGTCATTGAGCTTTGGTTCTCGATTCGATCACTACGGGCTGGATGACGAAGACGATCAGCATTTTTCTGATAGCGGTATTAGCTCTAACATTAATGCCGAATACGCATTTACCTCTCACTGGTCTTTACGTGCAGGCTACTCTGAAGCACTGCGCGGGCAAAATGTTAAAGAAGCCGTTTTAATTGGTTCGCGTGCATACTCGCCTGATCTTAAAAGCCAAGAAGCCGACAACGCTGAGTTAGTATTGAGTTACAACAATGGCGGTTTTAAGGCGAGCGCTGAAGTGTATCGCAGTGAAATTAACAATGTAGTTGATACCGTTGCCGATCCAAATTTAGGAACTGTGTTAGACAACGCAGGCGATTTGGTCACCCGTGGTTACAACGTTTCGGTTTCTCAAAACTGGTCTCGTTTCACCACAGGTTTTAGCTATTCTCACGTTGACCCAGAATTAAACGGTGAGCCACTCGGCGATAGCGATACCGGTATTGGTACCTCTTACGGCGACGTTCTTTCGGTAAATATGGCTTACCACTTTGAAAAAACCAATCTAGAACTTGGTTGGAATGGTCGCTTAGTTCGCTCTCTTGATAAGGTGCCTGATGGCTCGCCGAAAAAACCTGGCTACAATACCCAAGATATTTATTTAGAATGGTCACCAACGGGTAAAGATACTATGACCGTTAATTTAACCATTAACAATTTGTTTGATCAGTATTATCTCGATCACGGTACCTTCGGCTTTTCTGGTCGTGTTGGCGAAATTATTGGTGTTGCCGAACCCGGTCGTGATGTACGTTTAGGTTTAAGCTGGAAAATTTAAGGCTCTAATTAAAACCTCTGATTAAGTCAGGTTTGAGTTAATCAGAACTTTCTAAAGGTATTAATTATCCTCCCGGCATATATCGCAGGCAGCGTTTATTATTAATGTTGAATCTTTGATAACGAACCTAGGGCTTTTATGAATGATGCCTAATTGCTCTCAATAAGACGATGTAAGAAACTTTGTGAGACCTTATTAACCCAGATTTTTCTGGGTTAATATTCAATTAACAACAAAAACCTTCCCTCAAATTCTGGCCGTTTCGGGTTATTTCTCTTATAAACGTCGATTTTCGATGCTTTTCTTCCAGAAATTTACGATTTTTAAAATTCAGTTTGTGCTCAATCCTAATCCGAGTAAAATACGCGGTTTTTAGACTTACGATCTGAACTTAAAACACTATGAAATTACCAGAACTTCTCTCTCCTGCCGGTTCCCTTAAAAACATGGAATACGCGTTTGCCTATGGTGCAGATGCGGTATACGCCGGACAACCACGTTACAGCTTGCGTGTACGTGAAAACGAATTCAATAAAATTGAAAACCTTGCCAAAGGTGTAGCGCGCGCCCACGAATTGGGTAAGCAAATCTACATTGCCAGCAATATCAGCCCTCACAACGATAAAGTGAAAACCTATCTTAAAGATATGGAAGACGTTATCGCTATGAAACCCGATGCTTTGATCATGTCTGATCCCGGCTTGATTATGATGGTTCGTGAGAAATGGCCCGATATGCCGGTGCACCTTTCTGTACAAGCAAACGCGGTTAACTGGGCAACGGTGAAGTTCTGGCATCAACAAGGTTTGAGCCGAGTTATTTTATCGCGCGAACTGTCTTTGGACGAAATCGCAGAAATTAAACAACGCGTTCCTGAAATGGAATTGGAAGTGTTTGTCCACGGTGCGCTTTGTATCGCCTACTCTGGTCGTTGCTTGCTGTCTGGCTATATGACTCACCGCGATTCTAACCAAGGCGCCTGTACGAATTCCTGCCGCTGGAAATACAACACCCACAAGGCTGAGCAATCGGAAGGCGGAGAAATTATTCCGCTAAAAGAGATCACCGAAAAACCCGTCGAGCTTTTTGATCCGACCAAAGAGCCTGAAAGCGACGATGGTTTAGACCGTGTATCGCCGATGTATCTATTAGAGGAACAAGGCCGTCCCGGTGAATTGATGCCGGCTTACGAAGATGAGCACGGCACTTACATTATGAACTCCAAAGATTTACGCGCGGTACAACACGTAAAACGTTTAATGGAGATTGGTGTAGATTCATTAAAAATTGAAGGCCGAACCAAAAGTTATTATTACGCCGCTCGAACTGCGCAAGTTTATAAGCGCGCAATTCTTGATGCCGCTGAAGGTAAAGAATTTGACTTCCAATTGATGGATGATCTTGAAGGTATGGCCAACCGTGGTTTTACCGAAGGTTTTTACCGCCGCCACGTACCTAGCGAATACCAAAATTACGAAACTGGTAATTCAACCGCTAACACGCAATTATTTGTTGGTGATATTCAAGCGGTTAACACCGACGATCAATCATTAACTATTGAAGTCAAAAACCGCTTTGAGGTTGGCCAAAAACTGGAGCTTTTAACGCCTGTTGGTAATTTTGAATTTACCTTAACCGAAATGATTAATGCCAAAAACGGTAAGCCTTTAGAAGCAGCATTGGGTACCGGTTATACCGTGAAAATTCAGTGGCAACAAATACCTGGCTTAATTGTTCAAGGTAATAATTTAGAAAAAGGATTATTGGTTAAAAATGTCGATTAAATATCGCCGTTTTAAATAAATCCTAAAAACCAAAAAGCCATCTTAATAGATGGCTTTTTTTATGCGATGGACTTAAATTTCTTTAGATTAGGGTGCAGGAGCTACAAAAGCTAAGCTCGATTAAACTTTATAACATTAGACTGGCTGTGTTCTTCACAGCGATCACTCTCACCGGGGTGGAATTCCATGGGTGATGTCACACGATTAATTTGACAACCGCAAATACTACCGTCTCTTTTTAAAGCCTGACAGGTTGGGCTTTTAAAATGACCCAACCAAGACTTGTAAGTTGATACAGAGACGCCGGACTTTTGCGCGGCAAATAATTCTGGGTCTTGTATGTAATCTAAAAGCTCGTTTTTATCGATATTAATATGACCAATTCCCGATTGATAAGCCGCAAAGCTAATTCCGGCCGCACTTAACTTTGAAAGAAACTTATCACTGGTGTTTTCTTTTAATTGGTTATTTTCTTCTTGAAGTTGGGAGACTTCTTCAGCAAGATTTTTTTGATGTTCCGTTAAGTACATCAATTCAATATCGCGCATTTGCAGCTGTTCGTTCAGGGCATCGGTCGCCTCACTGATACGTGATTCAACTTCGTTTTCATGACGTTGATGCAAGATGGCGAACTGTTCTTCACCGACATTACGCAAACTTTTGAGTTTTTCTTCAAAATATTCACGAATGTGCCCCATTTTTCGAATTTGCTGTTCAAGTTCGTTTTGCAGCTCAGAAACCATGAGCTTTTCGTCGGCTAAAGATTGCTCTAACAATGCTACTTTGTTGTTTAAGCGCTCTACTTCGTATTTGTGCTCTAACTGAACCTGATCAAGCTTTTGGCGATGCTTGTTGCGTAAAGTCGCCAATTGCAAACGCTGTTTCTTTAGGGTGTCGGCTAGACGATTACGAAAACTCTGTTGGTACTTTGCTCGAACTTCGTCTTCAATTTCAAGAATACGCGCTTTTTCAAAACGTCGTTCTTCGATGATATTCAGCGTTGGAATATGGTCTTCAGAGTTGTAATCGTGCTGGCTTGGTGGTGCTTCGTAAGGTAAAGACAGGCGATTGCGTGCCACTACCTTCTTGATAGCGGCAAAATGATTAACACCAGGAGCCATTTCTGGGTCCCAGAGTTTGTGTTTAGCATTTGCGATTGGGCATTGGGTATAGCAAGCCAGTTTGATTGGACCGGCACCCAAGTTAGGGCCTCTCGCCGCTATAGACGCTAGTTGCATAAGAGGGACATTCCAAGTCTTGTCTGGAAAGCCGTCCAAATTGAAGTTGATTCGGAAAAACACCGCCGACTCAACCATCAACTGTTTGTTAATTTGCAGATAAACCGCTGTAGCGTTGCGGCCGGCCAATTCTGGCAATGGAATGAACGAATCTAAAACAGCTTCAAACTCTGAATACAGCATTTCGCGCTCGATGTGATTGTTGTTTATAAAAACAACCGCTTGAGCTTGATCACTGTCGCTTGAAACCATGTGTCACCTAAATACTGTAATACGCCTAACTTATAGGCTCGTTAGTTAAAATTATATTACTGAAGATTAAATAAAAACATCGACTATCTGTGAGATGGTGCAAAGATCCTGAGATTTTAGGTGATATGAATGGCCGTTATTGGTGATTTTTTAGAGTACTTCACACTTCATTAGGTGTATTACAAAACGTAATGTAACGGATTTCTCTACCTATTGTAGTGAAAAATTTCGATCCAGCCACACTTATAAGCTCAAAGGCACTGATAACGTCTACTCAAAATTGGCTTCTATAATTGCATGATCTAAGAAAATAAAAAGCTATGTGCCAAAAAGAGAATTTAGCACAGCCTTTAATACTTTCCCTAGCGTCTTATGAATTCAAACATTGCCAAAGGCTAATGTTGAAACTGGGAGGGATTTTAAACGTGGTCGAGATGTAACTGCAAAATAACAAATTCGCAGTGTTGCGTAAATTTACATTTCGTCACTGTCGAGTGAAAACTCTTCTTCATCAAAAAAAGTTTCTTCTAATAACTCTTCTATATAATCTTCCATTTTTATTCTCTTGTATTTATCTGTCTGTATTTATCGGTAGCCGAAAAGCGGCTACAAGGCTGCTATATGACCAAATTAATGGCACAAAGTTTCAGAATCATGGCAGCTTTATGAATTCTAGGTTGCGTTTAAGTGCGCAAACTCAATTTACTGGCACTTTATAGGCAATTTATAAAAAGCTCAGATGAAACCAGAGCTTTTTTGCGCACTAGAATTTGTCGCCAGCTTCAATATACCCAAATAATTGAAATTGTAAGAAGGTTGGAAATCACATTTTTTAATTTATGCCCTCTAATTAAATCATGGAAGAGTTAATCAAAGACTTCTAAAGAGATTCGGCATACAAGCATTTGTCTTTAAAAATAAAACACAATTGTGTTTATTAAACGAAAAGACAAATGGTTATCGAGATATGATGTTTAGAATTATTTAATGTTTGCAATTAAAAGAAAACAGATGTGTTAATCAATAACAGAAAGACAGGCGTGTTAACGTGCAACGTAGAAGCTTTTTTGAATGCAAGTTATCTGGGCCAATTTCTAGCGACCCAGATAACTTAAACTGAGTTATTTTTACTGAAAAATGTACCTTAATTGCCGGTAACTTCTTGATAGGCCCAGCTCAACCAAGGCAACAACGCTTTTAAATCTGACGATTCAACCGTCGCCCCGCCCCATATTCTTAAACCAGCAGGTGCATCGCGATAAGAAGCAATGTCGTAAGCTACGGCTTCGTTTTCAAGTAATTTCACCATAGATTTTAACTGTGCTTCCGTTGCATCTAAGGTTAAACAAATACTGGTACTCGAAACAGTCTCTGGTTTTTCAGCCAAAAAGTTTATCCACTCGTTGGCAGCAACAAACTCTTTAATAACACTCAGGTTTGCTTGGCTTTTGGCAATTAATGCATCAATACCACCGATCGACTCAGACCAGTTCAATGCATCTAGGTAATCTGCAACACACAGCATTGAAGGTGTATTAATTGTAGAGCCCTCAAATACCTCTTCCATTAATTTACCGCCTTTGGTTAAGCGGAAAATCTTCGGCATTGGCCAAGACGGGGTGTAGCTTTCTAATCGCTCTACCGCTCTTGGGCCAAGCACTAGCATGCCGTGGGCACCCTCGCCGCCAAGCACTTTCTGCCATGAAAAAGTAACGACATCGAGTTTTTCCCAGGGTAAGTCCATGGCAAAAACCGCAGAGGTCGCATCGCAAATGGTTAAACCTTCACGATTATCGGCAATCCAGTCGCCATTAGGAACGCAAACACCTGAAGTTGTGCCATTCCACGTGAAGACAACATCGTTATCAAAGTTTACCGATTCTAGATCGGGCAAATTGCCGTAATCGGCTTCTAAAACACGAACGTCATCTAGCTTAAGTTGCTTGGTAATATCGCTTACCCATGTAGAACCAAAAGATTCCCACGCTAAAACATCAACGCCACGGGCACCTAATAAACTCCACAGTGCCATTTCAACGGCGCCGGTATCCGAAGCCGGTACAACACCTACGCGGTAGCCCGGCGGTAAACGCAAAATTTCCGCGGTTTGAGAACAAGCTTTCGCCAATGCAGGCTTGCCGACCGAGCCACGGTGAGATCGCCCAAGCGTGGTCAAATCCAAGTTGGATACAGAATAACCAGGTCGTTTACTGCACGGACCAGAACTAAAATGTGGGTTATTCGGTTTTACATCAGGCTTTTGCATGGCTGTCTTGCCTCATAAATACACAGGTACATTTTGGGCCAGCGATAATAGGAGTTTGTGCCCTAGCCTGCAAGATAAACGCTATTTGAAGAAATCAAATTCCAATGTTCGTTATTTATGTCAATAAGCAACTCAATGACCACTACGTGACACTAGATGAAAGGTGCACGGAAATTATCCCCTGCGATTGAACCCTAAAACCACGTATTCTCCGATTTGCACAAGCCAGCCTTACTTTTACAGGTATAATTAGCGATAACTGCTTTAAAAAGCTAGAAACCTACAAGAAAACATCGAGTTACTGTGAAGACACAAAACGAGCCCCAGCCGCATAGTTTAAATCTTAAAAATTTCAGCGGCGCATTCCAATACAGCCCGCAAGCATTAAAACTGGTTTGGTTAACCTCAAAACCGCTCACGATAGCCTTTGCGGTGGCGACACTTATCGCCGGATTTTTACCGGCAGCTATTGCAATACTTGGGCAATACATTGTCGATTCGGTAGTACTTGCTGCTAATCTACACCAACAAGGCAATACCGATGTTACCGAGCCGCAGAATACCGCGCTCTTTTGGGTGGTATTAGAGGCGATACTGGTGATTGTTCTTGCAGCCGTGCAGCGTGGAATTTCAGTTTGCCAATCACTATTGCGCGCGCAGCTGGGCGAAAAAGTTAATGTCATGATTTTAGAAAAAGCATTAACACTGTCATTAACCCAATTTGAAGACTCGGAGTTTTACGACAAATTAACCCGCGCACGCAGAGAAGCCTCGGTAAGGCCGCTAGCTTTAATCAATAAATTATTTGGTTTAATGCAAAACGCCATTTCGCTTGTAAGCTACGCGGTAATACTGTGGCAATTTTCTTTTTGGGCGTTGCTGGTTTTATTAATTGGCTCTTTTCCGGTTTTTATTTCAGAGGCCAAATTTTCTGGTGAGGCCTTTCGTCTATTTCGCTGGCGCGCCCCAGAGACTCGCCAACGTTTGTATCTAGAGACGCTACTCGGCCGAGAAGACAGTGCCAAAGAAGTTAAGGTTTTTAA
Organism: Sessilibacter sp. MAH1; assembly: GCF_054658315.1. Lineage (NCBI taxonomy): Bacteria > Pseudomonadati > Pseudomonadota > Gammaproteobacteria > Cellvibrionales > Cellvibrionaceae > Sessilibacter > Sessilibacter sp. MAH1. The sequence continues at coordinate 143,117 of NZ_BAAGIC010000006.1, read as the reverse complement.
CCTAGGGCCAAGATTACTCAATCGTTACCAGGCTATTTTCGACAAAATTTATTTAGAAGACAAAAAGCTCACCATTAGACGAGATACTTGGGGTTGGTTGCTCGGCTTGCTGGGTTCTATTGCTTTTTATGCCGTTTATATTTGGATTGCTCTAGCCGCAATTTACGGAACGATCAGTTTGGGTGAAATGACCATGTACTTGTTGGTTTTTAAACAAGGACAATCTGCCGTAAGCGCTTCATTAACCGCCATCAGTGGCATGTATGAAGATAACTTATATCTGTCAAACCTATTTGAGTACCTAGATCAACCAGTTGATTCAGACCATGGAACCGCTACCTTCGGCAAAACTCCCGGTGACGGAGTGCGCTTTAATAATGTTTCCTTCACCTATCCCAACGCTAAATTTGCAACCTTAAAAAACATCAATCTACATATTAAACCCGGACAAAAACTTGCGATTGTTGGTGAAAATGGTTCCGGTAAAACTACACTCATTAAATTATTAACAAACCTTTATCAACCCACCGAAGGTGTCATTACACTGGACGGTACACCGCTTTCAAGTTGGGAACCTTCGGCACTGCACCAAAGATTTAGCGTAATTTTCCAAGATTTTATGCGTTATCAGTTTTTAGTGGGCGAAAATCTAGGTGCAGGTAATGTTGCTCGATTTGATGACGAACAAGCCTGGGTACGAGCCGCCGAAAAAGGTTTGGCCGACAAGTTCATTAATAACCTTCAGAACGGATATCACACCCAACTGGGTAAATGGTTTAAAGACGGACAGGAACTCTCCGGCGGACAATGGCAAAAAATTGCCCTATCACGCGTGTTTATAAAACCTGAGGCAGATATCTTAATCTTAGACGAGCCGACATCCGCTATGGATGCAAAAGCCGAAGCAGAAATATTTTCGCAGTTTAAATCACACACAGAAAATAGAATTGCGATTTTTATATCCCACCGCTTTTCAACCGTGCGCACAGCCGATCATATTTTGGTCGTTGATAATGGCGAAATCATCGAGCAAGGCAGCCACGAAGAACTGCTCGCAAAAAACAACACCTACGCACATTTATTTAAACTGCAAGCCAAAGGGTATCAGTAAAATAGCAAGCGGCTATTGTTTGCAAACAATAGCACAAGTATTTGCAAATGACGGCTCAAGGATCTGAGGAATTTCCGATTAACGCATTCGTGATTTAATCAGAACACTCATCTTGATGTTGCTAAAGACTCAGTTTAATCGGAGTTTTTCTTAATTTATTGGCAAAGAGAAATCCGGTGCAAAACCACTACCGGTATTTGCTGTAGATATGCATGCACTAAAAATAAACACTCTACTAAATTTTGAATGGAAAATGTGCAATTAATACACAAGAAAACTTTCGTTCTTAAAGTGTTTAACGCGTTTTAATCACAAATAATAAAACTGCAAAAAATTAAATGCAGAGATTCAACAAGAGTTGAGTCTCCGCATTATTTACTAACTGACGAGTTATTAACGCCTACTAAACCGACGTTAAGCATTAATTTTAGATATGAGTTACCGTTAATTAATAAAGTAACGTATAAAACTTACGTTGATATTGAACCGCCAATGGATCTCCTTTGCCGAGTGTCGCTAAAATATCTAAATAGAATTTTTTAGCGGCGCCTTCTTGGAAGTTCATATCCTTGCGGAGAATATTCAATAAAATTTCTAATGCTTTCTCATGCATATTGCTTTGGTTGTACTGTACCGCAAGCTGCAATTGAATATGATGATCTTCTGGATTATTTTCTGCTTGCTGTTGAAGTGCAGTTAATTCAGGAGAAACGGCCGACTCTTTGGCAAGTTCTAACTTAGCCAACAGCGATTTATAAATCTCATCTTGATCGACCATTTTAATTTGCGCGAGTACTTCTTCTGCTTCAGAGAGTCGATTCGTTCCAATTAAAACATCAGCAAGGGCCAGGCAAATATTAGCCTGCTGATTAGAGTCTAAAACCGCTTGACGCAGTAAAACTAAGGCTTGATCAATCTCGTTATCTGCGATCAATTGCTGTGCTTTTTCTAAGTCTAAATCCCAAGATTTGGGTAAATACTTATTTAACATCTCGCGAATTGCAGACTCCGGTTGCAAGCCGGCAAAACCATCAACTGGTTGACCTTCTTTAAAGACCAATACCGTCGGTAAGCTACGCACACCTAACTGTGAGGCAATCATTTGATGTTCGTCGGCATTGATTTTTGCCAACAAAAAACGACCTGCGTACTCGTTTGCCAGTTTCTCTAACACCGGCATTAAAGATTTACAGGGCTCGCACCAGTCTGCCCAAAAATCCGCCAATACAATACGTTGAAACGATTCATCCACTAACACCTGCTGGGCGTTATTTTGATCAATCTCGATGATATGACTTGTCATTCTGTACTCCCCATAAACGTTGGTTGTTTTATAGGGGTTCGCCGTCAACATTACAACCCCAAGGCACGGTGTTTGCGTAGCAAATAGTGTTTAGAGGTAACTCTGAACGCGTTCACACATGAAAAAATCTATAGGGCCTGTTTCGAAAGGTAACTTTAACGTTTCGTGAGGTGATAACTTGCATAGAATCTGATTGTTATTTCGAATAATCATTTACTAGAAATAGTAATAATGGTTTTATCATTATTTCATGCAAACAACAGTGATACTGATTGTTGTTCTGAGAAATAACACACCATCAGAATTGATTAAACACGCTTAAACATAGGCTGAATTAAAAACCAATAATCGAACATCTTAAATTTGGGGTATTGTATCTAAATGAAACCCAACCTTAAAAATATTGTGTGATTATCGTTTACGGTAACAATCGAACAGGTTTACATATTAACCAAGCTAAGGTGATAGTTTTTTAAACGACTAATATTTCATTAAATAATTTGCTTTTTAGAAATCCTATGCTGAAATTATATTAGTAAAAATTAATCTGAGGTTGTAAAAATAAAAAATATACGTAAATCTGCACAAGTTTTTTTGATCACTAAAAATTAAAATTTGCTGCATTGCAGAATTAATCGAGTAAGGCAAAATATGTACAAACGCGAGAAATCAAATTGAGAATTTTCTTTGATTTAAAACAAAATCGTATTTAAAAGCATAGCTCTGCAATATTAAAAAATTTTAAAATCTGTACATTCGCATATCACACTGCTTACAAATATCACCATAATAAATAAAGTTGAATTCACAATAAAAATACGTTAGAAATAAAAATAGACAGAAGCGAAACTAAATTTCTGTTCAACAACTCATTAAATCAATACATGAGTTTATTTTAACCAAGTTAATATCGATCTAAACAGCAAAGTACTGTTTGACAATAATTAAAATTTTATAGGCGTGAACAACAAGCACATCCCAGAATACCTCTGCTTATACACTTAAGTTTGTATTGTTGCCCGCTTTCATTCAAAAAATTTTCATTTAGCTCCAAAAATACAATAAAAAAATAATAACAACCTTATACAACTGTGCCTCGATTTGAGGTGGTAACCAATAACACTATGGTGCAAGCGCTTCCTCGCTGTAGTTGCACAACAATGTAAACAATATATTTATGAGGATATATCCCATGGGAAGAGTCGCTGTAGTTACAGGTGGAACTAGAGGCATCGGCGAAGCAATTTGTTTAGAATTAAAATCAATGGGCCATCAAGTCGTTGCCAATTATGGTGGTAATGATCAAGCTGCAAAAGAATTTACTGACCGTACCGGTATTCCTGCATTTAAGTTTGATGTAGCGGATTACGACGCGGTTGAATCAGGTTTACAACAAATTGAATCTGATTTCGGCCCTATCGACATTATTGTGAACAATGCCGGTATTACGCGCGACGGCGTATTAGCCAAAATGACGTGTGACAACTGGAACGCTGTATTAGATACCAATCTAAAATCGTGCTACAACACCTGCCATAAACTTGTACCGGGTATGCGTGAGCGTGGTTTTGGTCGCATTATTAATATTAGCTCGGTTAACGGCCAGGCTGGTCAATACGGTCAAGTAAACTACACTGCCGCTAAAGCAGGTATTCTTGGTTTTACCAAAGCTCTAGCACTAGAAACCGCCAAATACGGTATTACTGTTAACGCCATTGCTCCCGGTTATATTGATACCGAAATGGTACGCGCTGTACCTGCAGACGTATTAGAAAAAATTGTAAAACGTATTCCCGTTGGTCGTTTAGGCAATACCGGTGACATCGCAAGAGCCGCCCGCTTTTTGGCTGATGAACAAAATAGCTTCATAACCGGCGCTACCCTTTCAATCAATGGCGGCCAATTTATGGCCAACTGATGTATACATAAAAATCAAAAGCGCTTAAATAACTTAAAAAAACGCAGCCATATGGCTGCGTTTTTTGTTAATGCATAAGCAACAAACAAACTCTGAGAATTAACCACCATTAATTAACCGCAAATACCGCAACCTGTAAAAAGTTTATGGAATACTATTTATTTATCCGTCAATAAATATAATAGGCCTTCGCCTCTACCTTCAATATTGAAGAAATTAAATATGGATTACGTAATTGCATTACTTTTAATTGCGTTAATTGTAGCCGCAATAAAATACGGTAAAAACGGCAACACTAATAAAGTTATAAAAGATAACAGTACTTATACAAATATTGAGCACTTAAAGCAAGGTTACTTAACCTCAAAAAATAAACAAAAACTATTTCAAGCATTAAGAGTTGTATTGGGTGATCGCTACATGATTCATTGCCAAACCTCTTTAATTGCATTAACCAAACCCACGCTTAAAGAACACCGTAGCAAAGCCTATAATAAACCTATTGATTTTGTAATTACTGATTGGAAAACAAAAATAAAAGCCGTTATAGAGTTGGACGACAGCAGCCATAAAAATCAAACTCGATATCATCGAGATCAATATGTCAATCACGCACTTTTAGGTATACATCCATTTTTAAGAGTAGAAACACAAAACTTTTATTCACCCGGAAAAATAGCCGAAGCGCTTAAAGAAAAAGGGTTTGATACAGGATATACCGAAAAGAAAACAATTGTCGTAGAGAATTAATGTGATGGCTTCAAAAAGTTTAATAGAAGAAAGGATACGAATTATAATTCCAGAGCATGATATATATCCGACCCATTCCTATTAAAGCCTTTTAGTAATTTGTCAATATATAGATCATCGATATTGCTTGTTATTTTTTCTACATCTGTGAAGCTGTGAATGAATTTCTGCTTAGGTTTTCGTCCAGAAAATAAACATAGATAAAGGTAATAGTCATAAACATAACTGAAAATAGCGACACATTCCTTTGTTGACGAACCAAAAGCCTTCCAAGTCGTTACTACATCATCATCAACCGTCTCGTAAATAGTGGCACCTTCTCGCGCAATATCTCTTAATTCAGACATAAGAAGTACTGAAATCAACTGTCTTATTTGATCAGAAAAATAACGGTAGTCTTCATGATGAGAACGACTTAACTCCATAGCTTCAAAATGTGATTCAGCATCGAATTCATCAAAAATCACTTTTTGTTTTAAGTTAATTAATGCATTGCCAGCTGCCAATATACTTTTGTCCAAATCTTCAAAACTTTGTGTATTTTCTGTGTCAGAATTTTTTATTTGCAATAAATATTCATGATCTTTTTTTAAAAAAAGTTCATAGTGAAGCCTAATATCTATCAAAAACTTTCCTGTGAACACATCATGATAATTTTTTTCTGGCAATTTATCGAAATAATCGAGTAAATCTTTTCTCTGTTCATTATAAAAATCAAAATTATTTTTATCTCGTGCTGTTTTTATTTGAATTTCAGTTTGATAAGTACTGTGCGCACGTGACGCCAATATTGAAAGTGGTATTGATGTGGAAAGTACTGCAAGTTGAAGCTTGCCAAGATCCCAAAAAGTATTAATCCCATCTACAGTTAGACATAGATCATAGTCTTCCCAAAATAAACTACAGAGCGCCAAAAAATATAGAACGGGTAACATTATTGAGTGCCAAAAAATTCTTTGGTTATGTAAGCTTTTTTCGTCTAGTTGAAATATCTTCTTTATTTCGGAATGAAGACTATCTTCGTTTTGTTTAAATATAATTACAACTAATGTAATGGAAAGAAGAGGAGGAATTGTTAGTAATAGTGCTAAATATAACCACTCAGGCATTTCATCAAATCCAAATCAATGTAAATTTAAAATCACAGTCAATTATCAATTACCGTTATGTTTCGAGTTGAGTAATTTACAATACTATCTGAAATAAAGCTTCATATTCCGTCATTCTTGTTCACTTTGTGAAATTATCACTTGTCCTATGGTTCGCCAGCCACACAGGTTTCGTCATAACCCCATTTCTTATGTACAAAATAATCGAAAAAATACAGGCGGTAGGAAGAGTGCGTGCAATGACGTGTAAATTAATGGTTACTTTCGGTCAATTATTAAACTGTGACGCTATGATAAGCCTTCGGACACATTAGGTAATATAAATATGATCAATTAATAACAAAGTACTAGAGGAGCGCATAAAAACGTTGAATAGCGCAAATCACAATCTAATTCTTCTTCTAAAACACTCAGAGCTTGTGAGAAATTATTTGGCACTTATTGCATCTTTCTGTCTTTTAAAATCATTATTTAAATTGAGACACAATCTTTTGCCAATTCGTGGAATTTAAAATATAACATCAAAGAGTTTATGTTCTTTTTTAAAATTAATCTTGTATTAAAACGCCCGGCACAGATTTAGCGGTATTACTGAAAATCGACTTTGAGTCTAAAAGAGATTAAGAATTCGAAAAGCAAAAAACGGCGAGGATTTAAACCGAAAATATCTTTTTGGCCATTGACAAAATTCACTCAAGAAACAAATTAGAGCGGTACTAAACACGGTTGTATTAGTTTGATATGAGTATTTTTAAAGAGGTGATTTATCTTACTCTTGAAGTATAGCGGCTGAGCATGAGCTTGAACGTAATATCACATAGATGGTTTAGAGAACAGATTCTTCTCGTTAAGGCAAAAGCCTGTGTGAGCCGGAACACTCAGTTTAAAACTTCTGTGTTCACCTGGTGCTAACCTAGCATCAATTTTTGACGCCAAAAACAACATACCAAAAAGCAGATTACTACGGTATAGTTAGTTAAGCTATTGTATTTAAAGAATATTTAAGGTGGTGCCCGGGGCCGGACTTGAACCGGCACGGCCGTGAGGCCGGGAGATTTTAAGTCTCCTGTGTCTACCTATTCCACCACCCGGGCTAAGGGAAGTGTTTTTTTAGTTGAGTGGTAGCTCAACCAAAGCTCACAGAGCTTTGTGGAGGCGCGAGCCGGAGTCGAACCGGCCTCAACGGATTTGCAATCCGTGGCATAACCGCTTTGCTATCGCGCCAGAGGTTGCGAATTCTAAACCAAGCAAGAGAAAATTCCTAGTCTTTTCTGATGCTTAGCGACTTTTTAGAGTCTGCAAACCAGACATAACGTAAGTAAACAAGGCTCAAGTCATGCAACGAGGTGCGTATTTTAGGGATAGAGTTTGCGGAGTCAAGCAAAAATTTTGAAAATTTTGTATTTCTTTATTTTTCGATTAATGACTGATCACTTTGTCTTTATTGGTAGCAAACTAGATGTAAATTAACCAAAAGAATCAGCAAGTTAGATGGTTAAAAATAGATATTACCGAGCATTCCAAAATGTATGGTGGGCAGCTTGGATGGGAATCTGGCGGATTTAGTAATAGGTAGATCTCACCTGCTCTCCAAGCCTTTAGATAAGCTTGGAGATTGGTTTTATTAGATAAGAAATAAATATCTGACGATTAGAATAATAGTACGCTTGGGAATTCTTCTGAAATTGAACTAAACGATTGTCTGTAATTGTTAAAAAAGCTTTTTTCAAATCCGTGGTAATTGTGCACCTGAAAATTAAGGCCATTTTGCACACACCAGCCATTAAATTGTGCGAATATTTTTTTATTAAGACTGTGCTCGAATTCCGAAAAATCGGCAGGTTCACTGATGTTTTCAGATAACACAAAATAAACTATTTCTGCGTTTTCGTTTTCAACAGCTGCTTTCGATTTTTCTTTGCCGTAATGAATTAACGCTTTCCAATCTTCTTCATTGCTTGCGTTAAAGTTGGGCAAATATGCAATACGTTTGGTTGTGATTCCATTTTTCTCAATCCAAAGGCTTTGAACTTCTTTCGATCGAGATTGGTAATTTTTACTTTCAGATTGATTTATAGAAGAAAAAACAACGTTATCGTTATAGTTAAATGTTTCGCTCGGCTTACACGAGCACAAAAATATCAAGGAAAGTATCCAAAGATGTTTCATGTATCCTCCAGCCAAATCCTTTTGGGTATCTTTAATTAACCGATTTAAAAATATTTAATCATGCGGTCAATTAATTGGAGTTCTACCGCTTTAAATATTTTTCGCCCGAATTTTTATTTGTTAGTTGGTCGTGCTAGTTGGAACGGATGAGATTATAAATTGAAATTTATTTTTTGTTAATATTGCCGATATTTGGTTTACCCATTCCAAAATGATTTTTTATATTGTTTCAATGAATAAAAAATTACTCTGTTAACGCTTTTTTCGCGCACTATTTTAGGGAGTAATTAAAAGCCTACTTAGAAAGTTGACTAATGTTCTAATAAATTACTTATTCGTGTTTTAAGATTAATTTATTATTCCATAAAGAAATATAAAGTGTGCTATTTCCTACAATTATTACCAGTGTTGATAACAATAGTATATCGACCTAATTAATTCTTTATCGATTAAAACTGGATGTAAATCAATTGTAAACTCTCGCTGCAAATTTTTGGTGCAGGAAAAATAGACTAAAGTCTAAATAAATTTTTTGATTTTTTTCGGGTTTGATTGATTTTAAGGGCTATTTTTACCGAAAAAAGCCGCATTTATAAATACACTATTTTTTTGTGGTTTTTAAAATACTTAGATGAGCGGGTTTTAGGTGAGCCAAAATGGATCAGTGATGTAAAAAGGAAGGCTACCGAATAAATCTCAGCGATTTATCCGGTAGATAGAACTCGATGAAGACACCGGTGATGTCTTCAAAGCATTTATTGCAAGCAGTTTTTTATAATTCGCAACACGTCCTTGTGTCGCCATAAACGCTGAATTAATCCGTATTACTTTTGGTAATTGTTATGGTTGCAGTTGTAGGGTAACAATTACTGGATCGTGGTCAGAGCTGCGATAAGGCCCTACCTCGGTAAAGTCGATAAGATCACCAAGATTTGGGTTGTAGAACGCCAAGGCTCGATCGTAGGTTAATTCAAACAGTTCGACGCTGTTAATTGTCCAATGAGTTAGATCGACAATATCATTAAACGCACTTGGCGAAGCTAATATGTGATCTAATGAGCCGGCCTGATCCGTTCCCGAGAAATAGAACGAAAAACTGTTTGGATCAAAAGTCTCTGCAACGGATATAAATCCGAAGGTATCTGTTACAGGTACTGAATTACCGTTGTTCAACTCGGTATTCACAGCGGTTTGAATGGTGTAGCCACGTGTTTGTGGATCATAGCTCGTTAATATTGCTAAGGCGTCTTCATGAGTATATGTGTTTAGGTCGCCCAGAATAATTTGTCTGGCTGGCAAGGCTAAGGTATTTAATGCATTACCTAGGGCAACTGCTGTTGAAACTCTGAATGCGCCACAACTGCCTTGAATTGTATCTAATTCAGTTGGCGTGTTGTTGTCTTCAAAACAAGTGGAACCTTTAGATTTAAAGTGATTTACAACAACTGCAAATTGCTCGTTAGTTGCGGTGTGCTCAAAAACCTGAACCAAACTGTTGCGCTGACGTACCGTTGAAGCACCGTTTTGTTGGGTGGGTAGTTGTATTCCAACCAAATCGCCAACGGGTGTAACAATACTGGGTTTATAAATAACGGCGTTACTGATCGCATCTGTACCGGTAATACTGGTATCGTTGGAACTAGCGAAATCGTATACGTTGGAGCCTAAACGATTATTTAATTCATCGACTAATTGTTTAATAGCGCTGTTATTACCAAAACCATCATTTTCGATTTCAATTAAACCGACTACATCGGCATTAATAGTTGCTAGAGCTTCTACAATGCGAGCTTGTTGGAGTGCAAATTCCTCGGCATTTGCAGCACCGCGATTTTCTGGATAATCAAAAGTAATTCTATTTCCACGTACAACTTCACCGTTAAAATAATTAAGTACGTTGAAGCTCGCGATAGATACATCACCATTAATGATGTTAGGCGATGGTGTTCGCGTAGAGTTGATCTGGAATGTTTCTTTAGTAGGGTTGATTCTATATTGGCCAAAGGCAAACATTAATGGTCCGGTTGCATTCACAGAGTCGCCTAATCGCGGAGCGTTATCGTAATTCAAACCATCAAATGTTGGTGTTGAGTAATAACTGATGGTGTCTGGAAATGTAAGACCGTTGTTGTCTTCAACATAAATGATATTTGCAGTGGTATTCGCTACTGCTTGTTGGTATTCGGCACTCAGGGGAATCGCCACGTCACTTGGTGTGCGTTTAATGGCATCGCTTAAAAATATTTCACCAAAACGCGTAAAGTTATCTAGGCTGTAAATGGTAGCGTTGTTAACCGATACAATCATGCCTTCTAGCGATTCGAGATTGATAATACCTTCGAATGGCAACGGAACATTCACCGACGAAATAACTTCGGTGCTGCTGCCGCAAGTAAGATATTGATTAGGTGTGATTTGGCTATTACCAAAAAATTCGCCCGGCGCTCCAGACACTCGCACCACGGTACCAACCGATATTCCATCAAAAATAGTTGTGGCAATAAATATTGCTTCCGATGTTAAGCTGTTTAAATCGCTATCGGATGGTTCTTCTTGCAGGAAGTAACCGTTATCTCTAATTCCGGTAACAATACCTTCAACAATGACTTCGTCGGTTGTTGTTACGGTAGTGCCCTCGCCTTGCACACTGCTTATAAATGTCGCAGGATCAAAACATGCGCCAATATCAACAACCGGTGGTGGCGTAAAACCACCATCAGCACTGAAGGTACCAACGGGCATTGGACTGGCAGCGGTTAGGTTGCTGAGTTCACCATCCCAGGCATTGGCGCCGCTGAGTGTCCATTGGTTTAAATTAAATTGTCCATTATTAATGCTAGAACCACTAATTCTATAGGCCCAGCCATCCATATAGTCCCATAGTTGACCAGTACCATCGACTAAGGGATCGCCGTAAACATCAATCACAGATCCGTTTTGAAATAATTCAATTGCGTCGTCACCATTAATGTTTCCAACACTTGATTGGAAAATTATGTTGGGCGTAAATCCAAAATAATCATTAAAACCAATAATATCGGACGTAACATAAATATAAGTTCCAGCACTTACAGAGCCGGAATTAAATGTGAATTCTTGTCCATCGGTACCGCCACCGTTATTGGCAGCACCTAAGCCATAAATCGATAAATCGGGAATATCTTCATTGACATAAATTTCAACGCCTTTAGGTAAACCGCCAACTAAAGGTCCGTCAAAGACACCAGTAATAATCATACTGGCCTGGCTTGATAGGCTGGCCATTAAAATGGGTAACGCAATAACGAACTTGTTCATACATCTACCTGTATTGATATATAAATAACGAATTAATAAAGATGTGGTTATATGAATATTCAAACAAGCTAAAAGTATATAGAACTAAATTACGAAATGATGATTTATGAAAAAAATAATGGGCTAATGACGTTAATGATTAATGACGTCGAAACCAGTGAATAATTTATGCATTTTTTATTGGTATCTACTGGCAGAAACATCAGTAAAATATTGCTTTAACGGAAACAATTTATTACTGCATTTAAGATTTTTAAAATTCCAACGATTATGGCAAGAGCAGATAGAAAAAAGGTACAAAAAAACGGAAATTATTTAGGATGAGATTAATTAACCAGGAGTTTTAAGCAATAATTAAAAGACAGAGAGATGGTAGAAGCTACAGAAAAAAACTACACGAGAGACCACAAGAGAAACTACAGGAGCGCCTCTGATTGGCTCTTCGGATTAAGTTAAAACCGAGCCAGTTACAAAGCTTTCGAATAATATGCAACTATCGTTTTATTAAATCAGCGTCCTTTACAAGGCAGTTCAATTGCAAACTCGACACCTCGATTATTCGATTTATTAGTGGCGTAGACTCTACCGTTATGAAAGTCTACGACTAATTTAACAATAAAAAGTCCCAAACCTAAATGGACCTGAGTTTCTTCGTTGTTTTTAGCCGTTTGTGTTTGCTTATTGGAGCGTAGTGACACCAAGGAGTCGAACAATTGTTCTTTCATGGATTCTGGAAGTAATGGCCCATCGTTAGCAATTACAATCTTTATACGTTGGTGCAAGTATATCGCGCTCAACGTGACTTCGCCCTCTGCTACACAAAAATCCAAAGCGTTATCAATAAGCTTATCTAATGCTTGTACAATTAAATCTGGCGCTCCATTTACAAACACAGCGCTATCTAAAAGTACGTGGTCAATATTGCTTGAAAATCTAAGGCTTTTTGTTTCGGCCAGGGATTGATAGGCATTACTCACATCTTTTAATAAATCTGTGATAGAAAAACTCTCGAGTTCTGTTCGTGTTATGGTCTCTTCAAGTCGCTTGGCCGATGCCATAGAAGACAGTATATTAGATAATCGTGCGACACCTTGTTGCGAGCGTTCAAGATATTTTCTTTGATCATTATCTAACGCGGTGAGCTCGAGATTATCTAACGAGGTTTTCACCACGGCAATTGGCGTACGCAATTCGTGGGATAACTTGCTGGATAAGGTTTTTAAATAATGGGTGTACTCACCTACTCTGCCAATGATTTCTGCGTAACTTCGGTATAGTTCGCCAATTTCATCTTTAGCTTTTGATACAGGTATTAACGTGTGGACCGAACCTTCGCTATCGATAGATTGATCGACGTAGCGTTTAAGTTTGCGAATACGGTAGCTTAACCAGCTGGCATACACTAATAACGCAAAACCGGAAATTAACGTGGCTAGAGATGTATAAATAAATAAACTTGAGACGGCATTTGCGGTGAGAAACCACCAAGATGCTGTGGTCTGTTCTAGGACTACGGCGCCAAATATCTGTTGTGTCTCATCCGCCAGTGGCACAGCCATGCGAATAAGCTGATTGCTGGCGTCGTACCGATACCAATTTCCGAGCATGTTACCGTTTAATATTGCCGCTTGAGTCTCGGGGGTATCTATAAATCCTTGAGTGTATCGTGAATAATAGGCGGGATATGATCGAGTATTCAATGCAAGACGTAATAACCAAAAAAATGGTGGCGTTTGTTGATTTAAAGACTCATCACTGATGTCTAACCGATTTATATCTCCCAAAATCCAACCTTGTTGGTTTGTTAATAGCACACGAGTATTTTCATGGGTGAAACCGTTTAAAAAGGCGTTCATAGACACTATTTGTGTCTGAATTTTTGGAATCTCAAGTTTTTTTGGATTTGATGCGTCAGATATAGGCATGAAATTCCCCAATGGGGTGCCAGTTTTCGGAACAAACGCTATACCGAAGTTATCACCCATTAATTGTTGAGGAATTTGCAACTCAACTTGAATATCACTTTGATATTCTCGTAAAAAACCTTTGATTCTAAATTCTTGAAAAATTTTTCCGTCGCGTTCATACACGACCTGTAATTGACCCGGTGCGCTGGTTCTTAATACGTAGCTGATGTTCGTTTCTTCAGAGCCCAATATTAAACGAAAATAATCACCCGACGCAGGAAAGCTGAATTGTGGATTGTGATAACTAAACTGCGTGGTATTTACGGTAGCGAAAATATAATAAAAATTTTGAGATTTGACTGACTTAACACCAATTTTTTGCTGAGTTTCTACATTGATGAAGTTGTGATAATCGACGTTTAGAGCCTGCCAATCGTCTTCATAGCCGTCTAAATTTAAGTTCGATTGAATATCATGAAAATATATGTTTTTGCCACCTAAATAGGTTTGTTCACCGGCAAATAAATTGGTGTTGGTATTATTGGTAGTTTTAATAAACTCTTGCAATCCCAAATCATTGTGAACTCGATCCGTAATAGCTTGAGCTGTAGACAGTATGGCTTGTTGCTGAGAAAGCTTGATAATGGCTTCCATTTCTCGAACGTACAAAAAACCCGCCAGCGGTAGTATTAATAAAAATAAGCTAATTAAAAATAGTTGTTTTCTAAGTTTCATTATTATTTAATCAGATTACTTCTCTTCCCACCGATAACCCATACCATAAGCTGTTTGTATGGAAGAAAATTCTGGATCATATTTTTGGAATTTTTTGCGAATACGTTTGATGTGGGAAGTAATGGTATTGTCATCCAACACGACGTTTGCTGCATCCATCAATTGTTGTCGATTTTTAACGTGGCCCGGATTTTTTGCCAAACTATGAACTATCCATAATTCGGTAATTGTCAAATCAATCAGATGATCTTGCCAGCGTGCAATTAATCTATCCATATCGATAGAAAGATTTCCGCGTTGAATTATGGCGTTAGAGCTATTAGCCGAAGACTCTTTCATGGCGTCAAGACGGCGAAATAAAGCGACGATTCTAGCCAGCATGTGAGGTTGGGAAATATCTTTGGTTAAATAATCGTCAGCTCCTAGGCGTAAACCTGAAACTATATCAAAGTCGCTGTCGCGCGCGCTTAAAAACATGATTGGTAAGGTTGGTGCCATAGTTCTTAAGCTACGGCAAAGGTCAAAACCGCCTTCTATTTCATCACCCAAGCCGACATCGATTATCGCCAAATCAGGCAGGCGGCTATTAAAGGCGTTCAGTGCACTGGGACGATCATGATAAAGGGAAACCTTATAACCTTGACGTGTTAAAGCATCGCGGTAGTTTTCGGCGATGGCGATTTCATCTTCAACAATGGCGATATGACGTGCCATGAAATGCTCCCTATGTGCTAATTAGCCAATAAACACTGATAAAAGCTATTATTTTGATGGTTTTATCGCCGCGCAGTCTATCACGGATAGCGTATTTTGCTAACCACAGAGCTTTCTCAAAGTCATGGTCATTCGAGTGCAATTTTATTGCGAGTTTGATGCAGTAGAACCACTCGCTCTTAATTGCAAGACGCTAACAAGTTATTGCCACAATTTGCCATATTTGATCACTATAAAGTCATTTTTGCAGCCCTTCATTAAGAGAATTGATCGCTTAAATACAACCTAAAAATTGAGGGAGTATTTATGATTAGTTTTCTGTTATTGAACCTTGTTCGTCTTATTTGTTGGTTTATCTACCGTTGCTTGCAAAAACATAAAAGCGCAACACTGATATCATCAAAATTAATAGCCATTAATATGGCTTTGAACGACTACCCTCCTCTTGGTTACAAGCCCAAAAAGTTTCCGAAACATATGCTGCTCGATCACAAGCCGAGAAAACGAAAGCGTGACTTATTCTTAAAATTATTTTTGCTAATTATTTTTATTACACTGACGTCGATATTTTTTGCGAAAGTTGCTCGGGCGGCAATACCAGAGCAATATCAAGAGTCACCTCAGTTGTTGTTCAAAAACGACAGTAATGGATTTCAAACTTCTGTGCATCTAAAAACCGAAGTCAATACCAGAATTACCGGTTTAGTGGGCACAACAACCGTTCGACAAACGTTTAAAAACGAATCGAGTAACTGGCAAGAAGGATTGTATGTATTCCCCTTGCCAGAAGATTCAGCCGTGACAGATTTAGCCATATTCACAAACGATCGAAAAATCGTCGCCGAAATACATGAAAAAATTGAAGCACGACACAAATATGAAGTTGCCAAAAAAGAAGGTAAAAAAGCGGCCTTATTGGAGCAACAAAAACCCAATCTATTTGTGCAGGCTGTAAGTAATATTCCGCCCAATGAAAACATTGATGTTGAGATTACTTTTTACCAAATTATACCCTTTAGAAATGGCGAGTTTGAATATCGACTACCTACTACCATGACGCCTCGCTACAGTCCTCGGCAAAATGGTACGCCTACTAATTTAGAGGTTGATACAAAGGTAAACTTAGAAAAAGGCGCAGGAGCGAATCTACCGCAAGTACTTAGTTTCGAAAATCAAGATTTTATTCCAACCCCAAGATTTTCTACTCAATTAGAAAATCCCATGAAGTTTAGTATTGAAATTGAAGCCGGTTTAAATTTGTCAGATATCGAAGTACTTTTTCATGAAATCGAAATAGAGCGTATGCAGTCAATTTATAAAATCACTGCAAAAGATGAATGGATTCCTATGAATCGAGATCTTGTATTAACGTGGAAACCGCAAATCACCGATACGCCACAGGCGGCATTCGTGACCGATATTGTAAACAACGAGAATTTTGGTTTATTGATGCTAGTTCCACCTTCAGAAATAGTCGAAACAATTCCCAGATCGGTAAGCTTTATAATTGATACGTCTGGCTCAATGGGTGGAGCATCGATTAATCAAGCTAAAAATGCGCTCAATCTCGCACTATCTCGTCTTAAACCTACGGATAAGTTTAATATAATTGAATTCAATTCTGTCACTCGTGCCTTGTATTCACATCCTGTATTCGCGGATTCGCGCAACATTCAACAAGCCATTCAATTTGTTTCTACCTTAGATGCGAATGGCGGTACTGAAATGAGACCGGCTTTAGAAGTTGCTCTTAACGCAACCAGTGAGGAAAAGTATTTACGGCAAATTGTGTTTATTACCGATGGCGCGGTAACCAATGAGCAGGAGTTATTAAAGTTAATTTACGAACGCTTAGATCAAGCACGTTTATTTACGGTAGCCATTGGTTCTGCTCCAAATGGTTATTTTATGAAAAAATCCGCTAAATTTGGTCGAGGTAGTTACATTCACATTGGAGATATTACACAGGTTAACACGCAAATGCAGAAGCTTTTTAAAAAATTAGAAAGCGCGGCTTTACAAAACATTCAGATAAACTGGCCAGATCATGTTGAAGTTTGGCCACAAAAAATTACCGATTTATACAAAGATGAGCCTTTAGTTGTGGCAATTAAAAGTACTAAACAAGGAATTTTAAGTGCTGAGAATGTAGACGTACACGGATATTTTTCAGATGGAACTCTATGGCAATCACAAATTATATTGGACTTTAACCGAAATAAACCAAAGCGTACGGGTATCGATAAACTTTGGGCAAAAGAAAAAGTTGAAGACTTAATGGATCAAATAATTGTCGGGAAACCCGAGGCAACCATAAAGCCTGAGGTTATTGAGTTAGGTCTTAAACATAATTTGGTAACCGCCTATACCAGTCTGCTTGCTATTGAGACCGAAATTTCTCGCCCGGTCGCAGCCCCTTTGTACACATCTGCGGTACCACTCGATACACCTGCTGGTCTTAAATTGACACAGGTACCTCAAACGGATACTAGAACTAATTTGTTTATATTGCTCGGCCTTATTTTAAGTATCACAAGCTTACTATTACGAAACTTTAATCGCAAAAATTCAGAGGTTCTCTCATGTTAACCATGTTGTCATCGAGAAACAGAATAATTAGAGGTCTTTCTCTATTGGTATTTTTTGCGAGTATTTTTATGTTTGTCTCTGCGGGTTGGATACAGATTAAGGCTTACACCGCACAATTATTACTGAATAATGCCTGGAGTCGTACTCTGGAAAATACAGCAATAAATCGAAAGGAATATTTTTTTAAACCTTGGTCCTGGGCCGATACTTGGCCCGTCGCTCGAATGACAGTTCCGAAATTGAATATTGATTATCTTATTTTAGAAGGAATGCATGGACAGTCTTTGGCCTTTGGGCCAGGACGAGTAACCAACCAAGAGGTATTTGGTGAAAATCTACCTGTGGTATCTAGCCATGTAAGCGTTAATCACTCTATCCCATTACCTAATCACAGTAGAATTATCGCAGGGCATAAAGACACGCATTTTAAATTTTTAGAACATTTAATAATTGGTGATATCGTTCGAATACAAAATGATCAGGGATCTTGGACTGAGTATACGGTTAGCAACACCGAAGTTTCTGTACCGGTTGATGGCCGAATTCCAATTTCCGATTCGAAAAATGAAATATCTTTAATCACCTGTTATCCGTTTACACCTACAGTTTTACCTTCGGATAAACGCTATATCGTGACGCTGTCACCGGCACAGAAAGAGGTTATTTCTATCAACGACTTAATTTAAATTGCCCTACGAGTTGTCGTAAGCGACTGCTTAACTCTGCCAACTCACGGGTGGTATCGGCGGTTTTTTCTATACCAAAATGTGATTGATTAGAGTAGTTAGCCATCAAGCTAATACTTTGATCAATTTCTTGTACCGCTGCTGATTGCTCTTCGGCGGCACTGGCAATTTGTAAATTCAAATCTGAAATAGAATTAATCGACGCAACTATGGATGATAACGATTGCCCAGCAGCGGCAGCTTTTTCTACTGTAATGGCCGTGGTTTTTTCTCCGTTGTCCATGGTGACTACGGCTTTTTCACTGCCATTTTGCAAGGATTCAATCATAGATCGAATTTCTTCAGTTGAGCTTTGAGTTCTTGCCGCTAAAGTTCTAACTTCATCGGCAACAACCGCAAATCCTCTGCCCTGCTCACCCGCACGAGCGGCTTCAATCGCTGCGTTTAACGCAAGTAAGTTGGTCTGTTCGGCAATTCCGCGAATGACCTCCAATACGGACGAGATAGCTTGGCTGTCGGTATTGACGTTTTTAATAACCATCGCGGCTTGCTGAACTTCTTCCGCGAGATTATTTACCGATGCTTTTGCTTGCTCGACAACGCCTTGACCCATCTCGGCTTCGCGATTGGCTTCCTGCGCAGAAGATGCTGCACCTTCTGCATTTCGAGCAATTTCAGAGACGGTTTGCACCAATTCCATTATAGCCTGCACGGCGGTCTCTGATTGTTTCTGTTGTTTATCTAACACCTCTTTACTGTTTTGCATATTGTAGTCGAGCTCCTTCGAGGAGGTCTCAACCATGGCTGTGGCATGGGCAACTTCAGCGAGCGTATTATCAATTTTTATTACGATGGCATTGAAGTTCTTAGCCATTTCGGCAAGTTCGTCATTACCATTTACTTCTAATCTTCTTGTTAGATCACCATCCCCTTCGGCAATATCTTTAAGTGCTCTTGAGGTTAATTGCAAAGGTACAGAAATGGAGCGACTGATATAAACTGAAAAGGATAAAATTATGACAATTATTATGGCGCTGATTACAATTTGGGTTGGCGCCTCGTTCCAAAATGCGGTTTCGATATCGGTGGTGTAAACTCCAGAACCTACAATCCATTGCCATGGCTGAAATCCGATGACATAACCGATTTTACCTACAATTTCTTGAGAACCAATGGCGGGCCACATGTAAGACACCGATCCAGCACCTTGCTCTTTCACCACACGATCCAATTCAACGAACAGATTTTTACCAGCCGAATCTTTTATTTCGGATAAATTCTGGCCAATAAGCTCGGATTTAATGGGATGCATAACCATCTTTAGATTCATGTCTTGAATCCAAAAATAATTACCATCTTGGTAGCGCAATGCACCTACGGCCTCTTTCGCTTGTTCTTGTGCTTGCTGGCGAGATAAGGTGCCTTGTTGTTCCAGTTTGTAATAGCGCTCTAAAATACTGTGCGCTGTAGATACCACGTTTTCTGTACTTGCTGTGCGGCTGTGGTAGAGAGTTTCTTTCAAAGTAGAAAGCCCATCAAACATTAATACCACAAGGCCAAGCGCTACCAGCGCCGATTGCAGTATCATTCTATTTTGAATAGATAAATTTCTTATCATTATTCTCTCTCGCTCATCTACTTGTCACGTTGAATAATTCAATGTTACTTACAATTTCCTTTATCAATCAAAGGCTTACAATCACACTGTTGTATAGGAATCTCCGATTAACTCATCCGTGATTTAATCAGAGAACAGAAATTGAAAAGCCAATTCCCAATTTCTTTACAATTTCAATCGCTTACCGTTCTTGAAACAGGCGACACATCGTTGTATCGCGAGAAACTCTAGGTTAATCAGAGTTTCATATACTTCTAAAAACTTCAAATTGTTGACGGTACATCTCGTTTATTATTGATAATCGCCAATAACAAATTTTTCATTGTATTGATCAATCCAAATCTTACTTACTTAACATGCGTGTAAAGCGAAGCTTTAGCTAGTTAATGGTCTATCGGCCGAAAAACTTACAGGTTTAATAAGTTAGCGTATTTAGCTGTAGCCACTTTTAATTCTAATTCTGGTTTCGAAAAGTGTTATATATTTTTCGCATTTAGATTCCTCAAATATGTATGAAGAGGTGTACCAAAAGTACGTCTCAGTCAAATCCAACGCCTGCGACTACCCAACTAAGGCAGGATTGGCTATAGATTAGACGAAGATTTGATCTTCATCATAAGCGCTTCAGAATTATCCGTTCTGTTGAGGCATGCAAAAATACCAGTGCCACAAGCACCAAGGAATTAAAATGACACCTGCGAGTAAAGAGCGTTATTTAAAAGAATCTCATCGATGGCTTTCAATTCTTGAAGGTTGCTTCTTAGTTGCTTTAGGCATTCACATATTAGCTTCCGCACAGCTGATGATCAGTGGTACCGCGGGGCTTGGTCTTATATTAATTAATATTACCGAGTTATCTTTCGGTCAAATTTTCTTTTTAATTAATATACCTTTTTACATTCTTGCACTCTTGCAGATGGGGCTGGCATTTACATTAAGAACGATCATTAGTGTTACATTGTTAAGCGGCATCAGTGAAATCTTGAGGTTGTATTTCCATATCAATACCGAACAAGATTTTATGACGGCAATAATTGGCGGCCTATTGGTCGGTTTTGGAATTATTATTTTATTTCGCCACGGGTCATCCCTAGGCGGATTCAATATTATGGTGTTGTTTTTAGAAAAACGTTTTAAATGGCATCCGGGTAAAACCACATTTGTTTTGGATATCATAGTGGTGCTTTTTGGATGTTTTGTGCTCGAATTCGAAAAGGTGTTGTGGTCTATCATCGGATTCATTGCGCTCTCTTCGGTCGTTGGGCGTTATCATCGCCCACCTTTATGGGCAAAACCCTACCCGGCTCAAGTCGCTGACATGCTCGATTCACGTGATGAAGCCGAAAAACATAAGAAATCCGATTCTGATGTTTAGTCAGTATTCAATGTTAGAGAATCATTATTCATACTGAAACAGTAAGTGTTTGAGCAATAATGGTGTTTTGTTGATTAGGTATAAAAGTTGATTTCGTTATAAAATATTCGAAACATTCATTAATCTTGAGATTTTTACGAAACAAAGACATAACGATAATTTCAATAACCATAAGCAATTGAAACTGTTAAAAATTAACGACAACTTTTTCAATTTTTTGTGTGCTGATTGGTATAAAGAAAAGTCAGCCTATTTATAACTCAACAAACAACTTGTTCACATTAAATGACTATCGCTAATTACACCGTTAATTTACAAAACATCGACTGGATAAATCTTGGCTGTCTGATTTGGTTTTTCACCTGTTGGATTGGCTACGCGAGATTTGCTCGACACATGGCCAAAAAGTCTCACTGTATTGCTTCAACCATGCACAGTTTAAGATTGAGTTGGATGGAAGCCATGCTTAAACGTGAGCAACGCATAGCCGATGCATCTATCGTATCAAATCTGGAAAAAAATGTTGCTTTCATGGCCAGTACCAGCATTTTAGTTCTGGCGGGTATTGTTACGGCACTTACTTCTGCGGATCAGGTTAGTGATATGTTATCGAGTATGCATATCTCCGCAGATAACTCTACAGAACTTGTTCAATTTAAATTACTTCTACTAGCATTTATTTTTATTTATGCCTTTTTTACGTTCACTTGGTCACTCAGACAATTTGGTTTTAGTGGCGTAATGATTGGCGCCTCACCGTTATTTTCTAAAGATGCTGATCAGTCGGAATACGAAGTTTTGGTTCGCCATGGTGCTAAAATAATAGACCAAGCGTCACACAGCTATAATTTTGGTTTACGTGCGTATTATTTTTCGATGGCGGCGTTATCTTGGTTTATTCATCCGATATTTTTTGTTATTTCTGTAGGCATAGTTGTTTGGATTTTGTATCAGCGAGAATTTCAATCTAACACGATGAAAGCACTTTTACAGGTAAATCAAGATTTAAAGCAGCTCAATAAGAAGTGAGATTGACGCTTAAATTTTTCTGATATCGCTATTCAATATATAGAAGTCTCTGATTAAATTAGTAGTTTAATCAGAGAGCAGAAATTGTTTATACAATTCCAGGAACCTCTGATTAACTCATCCATGATTTAATCAGAGGACAGAAATTGAAAATGCGATTTCCAATTTCTTCACAATTTCAATCACTTACCGTTCTTGAAATTGGCGACACATCCTTGTGTCGCGAGAAACTCTGGTTAATCAGAGTTTCCCCAATTTATTCGCAGCGTTAATGACCTACCCTACAACTTTAATGACATACCTTCTTTAAGTAGGTGACGTTTTCCCAAGATCCTGAAAAATCAGGGTTTCTACTACTCGGTGATTGCTTAATTAAATCGCTAGGGATATTAAAAATACAGTTTGCGCAGAATAAAAGTCTGTATTAAACAAGAGGAGGTGCTGGGAAACCCTACCAATATCGTAAAGTTTCCCAGCTAGAGAATGGTACTATCTTGAAAGGCAGTTAGTCTAAGAAAAGACCGCTTACGCGGTCTTTTCTGTAGGTGTATCACTGGTATTGTTCACGGGTACTTTTCGAACCATACGAGATATTGCTCCGAATATTTTGCCAAACAGAGCTTTGATATCTTCCAAGATTAAGTACAAACAAGGAACAATCAACAAGGTTAGTACAGTCGCAAATAAAACCGATGAGCCTAAAGCAACGGCCATGGGAATAACAAATCTTGCTTGTAAACTTGTTTCAAACATAATCGGCATTACACCAGCAAACGTTGTAATCGAAGTCAACGTAATCGCACGGAAACGCGCGCAACCAGCTTCAATAACAGCATCTGCAATACTAACGCCTTCTTTTCTTAACTGATTGACATAATCCGTCATTACCAAACTATCGTTAACGACAACACCAGCGGCGGCAATTAAACCGAAGGTTGACATGGTACTTAAATCTAAGCCGATAAAGAAATGGCCCCATAGTGCACCGATAATACTGAACGGAATTACCGACATAATAATGAGTGGCTGAGAGTAGCTCTTTAACGGTATCGCTAAAAGAATATATACCAACAACAACCCGGTGAAAAAGAACGCCACTTGCTCAATTTGCTGCGCTTGTTGCTCTTCTAAATCACCGCTGAGTTTAGATTTAACATCGGGAAACTTCTTAAATAACTCAGGCAAAATGTTTTCGCGAATATTTTTACCCACTTCGCTCGGTTCAATTACTTGTTCGTCGATAGAGGCGCCAATATATACACTTCTATAACCACCTTCACGACGAATGTAGCTGATACCCTGAACTTCAATCAGTTCGACAACATCACCTAACATTACTTCTCGGCCAGCGGGCGTTTTAATTACCGTGTATTTTAATGAAGAAAACGCTTCACGGGTGAGTTCTGGATAACGCACCATTACGCGAATTTCGTCGCCATTACGGATAACTCGTTGCGCCTCACCACCGTAAAAACTCACACCGACTTGATTCGCGATGTCCGCTAGGTCTAAACCTAGGTCGTAAGCAACCGGGAGTAATCTTAGTTGAACTTCTTTTGATGCTGGATCGATAGTTGAGCTTAGGTCAAACACGCCGGTTTGTTGACTTAGCATGCTCATAAATTCACGACCAGCAGCGTTTAATTCATTGATATCCGCTCCGTAGAACAAATAAGCAATTTCGTTGTTGCCATCGTCTTGATCGTTAACATCATCGAGAATTTTTACCGAACGCATACCTGCGATAACCGGCATTTGTTCACGCCATTTGCGAGAAAGATCAAATGCGTTTAAATCTCGAACTTCTTCGTCAACCAAAGGAATCAACAAACGACCTTCGTCACGAGAGATATTGAACGCTAAAACATCTCGAACAACAGGACGACCATATTCCTCAATAACTTCTTGGTTTACGTTCCAAACCACTTTTTCGATGGTTTGTAGCGCTTCCACGATAGCTTCGTCGGAAGAGTTTTCATTCATTTCTACGACAATACTTGGAAAATCATGAGGCACCTGAGGTGTGGGAATAACACGCACGAGGTTTGAAGTAACAAGCGCTAAACTCATGATAAAAAACGCAATCAGGCTTGCGAAAACCGGCCAACGATTACGAGTACACCACTCAACAACTTTTCTATATTTAACGTTTACAAAATGGTTGAATCGATTATTAAATTTTGCTCGCCAACCATTAGGATTAGGCGGTGTAAAATGAGTGTGTGCCAAGTGTGCAGGTAAAATCAGTTTTGATTCGACCAAGCTGAAGAACAAACACAACATTGAAACCACGGCAATACCGAAGAAAAACGCGCTTTCGGGGCCGGATGACAAGGTAAATGGCGCGAATACAGCCATGGTGGTTAATACACCAAATGTTGCGGGTGTTGCCACCTTACGTGAACCTCTTACAACACTAACTACGCCGCCGCCATTTTTTTCAATTTCGGTATATACGCTTTCGCCAATTACAATGGCATCGTCAACGACAATACCCAACACCATAATAAAGGCAAACAAAGACACAATATTGATGGTTACGCCCAGCAATGGCATTAACAGTAATGCGCCAAGGAAACAAATCGGCAAGCCTACCATTACCCACAATGCGAGTTTAAATCGCAAAAAGATGGTCAACATAATCATCACGAGAACAGCACCCAGTGCTAAATTCTCAAGCATCATGTTTAAACGGGCATCCAGATAATAGGTTACATCAACCAAAACTTTTAGCTCGATACCTTCGGGTAATTCGGCATTTTTCTTTTCAATGTATTTGTAAACGCTGTCGGCAACGTGTTCAACACTTTGTGTTTTCGTTGCATTTACATTCATATGTACCGCGTTAAGACCGGAATATTTGAAGTAATTTTCACCTTCTTCAAATCCGTCTTTAATAACAGCGATATCGCCCAACAATACTTTGGCACCGTTGGCACCCAGTTTTACGGGAATATCCAAAAAGTCTTCACCGTGGTAGGCTTGATTTTCAACCCGCACCGATATAATTCCCGAACCGGTTCGTAATTCACCGGCAGAAATATTGGTGGAATATTCGCGAATAGCCTGCGCAACATCTGCAATTGTTAAATTGTATTTACGTAAAGTTTCAGGTGGAACTTCGATACCAATTTCATACTCTGGCGCGTTTAATTCCACTAACGCTACGTTTGATAATTGCAGCAGTTCGTCTTGAATTTCTTGCGCAATAGGTTTTAATTCGAAAACAGGTAAATCACCCACCAACGATAAATCAAGTACAGGCTGTTGGAATTCGCGTTGGTAAACAACTAAAGGTTCCATTGCCGCAGGAAATGTAGCAATTCCATCGACTCGCAGTTTTACCTTGTCTAGAACGTCTGTCAGACTTTCTTCGCTATCAATTTCTAAAGAAACTGAACCGCTGCTTCGAAACGCTCTAGAAATACTGCGTTCAATTTCGGTTACGTCTTTTAAAGATTCTTCTATTTTAACCAGAATACTTTCTTCGATTTCACGCGGAGAAGCACCCGGATAGGTAGCCCGAATTTCGATTCTGTTGGTTTCGATGTTAGGAAACATCTGCCGTTGCAGAGTGAAATAGCTAAATAAGCCAAGAATAATGACCGTCACCATTAGTAAATTTGCAGCGACGGGGTTGTGAGCGAAATAACCGATTACACCTTTTTTTGAGTCCTCAAAGGCTGCGGCGCTTTCGGCATCACTTGAGTAATTACTGTCTTGAATATCAGTCATGTCTGTAAAATCCCGTGGTTAACTTAGAGGGAACTCAGATTGGTTTGCGAGTCGGTTTCTGGGCTTTCTGGTGTTGAATCCTGAATTTTTACCGGCATTCCTTTTTGTGGGTACTCCGGTGGTGTAGTGACAATTCGATCATCATCGGTAAGGCCAGAATTAATAATAAAATATTTATCTTCTTCACGAATTACTTGAACGGTTCTTGGCTCTAGCTGAAGCTCACTGTTTACCACCCATACCGTTTTATTGTTGACCAAATCTTGCGGTAATTTATAAACATGTGGCAGTGTTTTACCGGCAAACCGCACAGAAACATAGCTGCCAAATTTTAAAACCGGAAGACCAGAATCAATACTGTAAGGATCTTTCACTTCGATGACCAAACTCGACATACGTGTGTCTTGGTCGACAACGCCTAAATCGTGTTTGATAAAACCGTTACGTTCAACTCCCTTTAATCCTTGATCAAAGACCGAAACAGGTGTTCCATTTAAGCTTTCTGGTAAAAAGACACTGTCGAATCCTGGGATTGGTGCCACAATTTTTGCGCTTTCAATGTTGTAAATTGTTGCCACCGAAGAGCCTGCAATCAAGAACTGGCCAACGCCGATATCACGGGCAACAACCAATGCATCAAAGGGTGCGTACACTTCAGCATTGGCAAGGTCGCGCTTGGCAGCTTTGAGTTGCGCTTCTGCCGATTTAACCGCGGCTTTTGCGCTTAAAATTTGCGGTTTTCTCAGAAACAGGTCGGTATATTTTTTATTTGGGTTACGCTTGGCTTCATCACGAGCAACATCGGCCATAGCTTCTTCTTCTATTAAAGCAGCCTCGGCAGAAATTAAAGCGGCCTCAGCTTGCAGAACAGCGGCTTCATACAGATCTTTTTCGATGGTAAAAAGCAGCTCTCCACGTTGAATCAGTCCACCTTCAATGAAGTTCTCGTGCCAGCTAGTTACTTCACCCGAAACCTTGGCTGAAAGCTGTGTGATTTCTATGGGCTCAACTTCGCCATGAGCGGTAAGTACCATCTGATAGTCTTCACCGACGGCGTTTTCCACTTTAACAGTGGGTATTGAATCAATAACCGTAGATTCTTCATTTGGGCTTGCCACAGCAACGATTATTTTGGATAAACCCCAACCACCCACAATAATCAAAACAGGTACTGCGATCTTAAAAAATTTTTTTAATCCCGAAGATTTCATAATATTCCCAATTTATAGACAGACGCAGTAACTAACCATTTTTGTAGTCACTGCGTTTATAACTCCAATGTTCAAAACGTTATACTACGAACGGTGATTCCATTTAGCCTTGTTGTAAGGCTTGATAATTAAGTGAGTAAGTTATGAGTACAAGTAAGGTCTTGTGTACCCCATCGACGGAATCGTTTTGTATTGATAACTTGATAATAAAAATCGACGTTATCGAGATCTAAACGTAGAAATCAACATAAACGATTCCCCTTAATCACGAGCGTTTATTAGATTGAACCTATGCTATCGGTGCAAATAACTAACTCTCGCTCCCATCTAAAATCCAAAATCAAATTTCAGTGATCGTTTTAGGGCAAATGTATTTATTTTTGGTGATATAAGCACATTCGAAAAAACAATTTTGTTTTATGACTTTGGGTTTTATCTCTAGACGATTAAATTTCTAAAAGGGTTTACCCAGATATACGATTTTAACGTTAATGTGTTGCTATTCATGTTGATATGCTGATTCAAAACCACAAGCTACTTCGACTACCGTGCACATTTTTTAAGGTTAGCGTTATCAATAGACGAATTATTGACTAATAACGCAAGATAAAAAAATTTAGTCTTATCGACGTTGGCGCACAGCCTCAAACAGAAAAATTCCTGCGGCAACTGAAACATTCAAACTAGACACTTCACCGGCCATGGGCAGTTTTGCTAAATAATCACAGGTCTCGCGCGTTAGACGACGCAGCCCTTTGCCCTCTGCGCCCATTACCAAGGCAACGGAGCCTGAGAGATCCATGGAATATAATTCCGTCTCTGCTTCGCCTGCCGCCCCAATCACCCAAACGCCCTGTTCTTGTAAAGATTTTAAAGTACGAGCTAGGTTAGTTACCGTGATGTACGGAATGGTATCCGCAGCGCCGCTGGAGACTTTTCGGGCAATGGTGTTTAGTGAAGCAGAATTATCTTTAGGCGCAATTACAGCATGAGCACCCGCGGCTTCGGCACTTCGTAAACACGCGCCCAAATTATGAGGATCCGTTACGCCATCGAGCACTAAGAACAATGCTCTGCTACCAACAGCCGTTAATAAGGTGCCTAGATGTGATTCGTCGTAGGTTTCACCGGGTTTGGCGAGTGCAACAACGCCTTGATGATTACCATCAATTTGCTGATCTAAAGTAGCGCGTTTAAGCGTTTGAACAGGAATGGCATTTTGCTCAGCAAGACTTAAAATTTGCTGAATACGACGATCATTACGATCTTTAAGAACACGAAGTTCTACCACCCTATGTGGAGCGGATTTGAGCAACGAATGAACGGCGTGCAATCCAAAAACGGATTCTAAATTAGACAAAGCAAATTCTCTTCTCAATGCAGTAAAGCGCGCATTTTAAAGACTTTTTGCTCAAGCTGTTAATTGAATTCGTATCTGAAACGATTCGGTATTAAAACAAGACCACGTAGGCAGATTAGAATCTGTAAATCCAAGTCCGCGAATTGACCGTCAATTGCAGGAATAAGTGGCTCCTAAAGTGAGTAGACGACCTCAATATTGAGCCACTTAAGGATTCACGACTTTGGCTTTCTACCGGTTTTAACCGCGCTTTTAGCATTTGACGTTTTTTTCTTACCCGAGGACTTTTTGGGTTGGCCTGCCTTTGCGGCCACGGCTGGCCGTTTTGACGACTTAGATTTCCGACCGTCGGGAGCTGTGTCTACAAAATTGCTCAATTGCAGGGTTGCCCGCTTAGGCTTTGTGCGACTTTCTGAAGAAGAGTCTTTTGAGATCTCAGCAGCTTGCTTTTGTTCTTGACGCGCCTGGGCCATTAGGTTTTTTTTCAGCGCTCTTGAATCACTCGTTGGCGTCTGGCTGGCTGTACGTTTTCGGGAACCATTAGCCGCAGCTGCCGGTTTTTTTCCATCAGATTTACTCTGGCGCCCTTGCGAGTTCATGCCAGCGAGTAATTTCGCTTTGGGGCTGATTTTAGTGCTCTTCTTACCGGTAGATTTTTCTCGCACTAATTCGAAATCTACCTTGCGCTCATCTAAGTTAACGGCAACAACTTTAACCGCTAACTCGTCACCCAAACGAAAGACTTTGCGCGTTCTTTCGCCAATTAAACGGTGATGTGCGGGTTCGTAGTGATAATAGTCGCCAGGTAACGCCGTTACATGAATCAAACCTTCTACGTACAGATCTTTAAGCTCAACAAATAAGCCAAAATTGGTTACGGCACTAACAATACCTTCGAACTCCTGGCCGACACGATCTTGCAGATACTCGCACTTCAGCCAACTTACCACTTCTCGCGTTGCATCATCGGCACGACGTTCTGTAAGAGAGCATTGTTCGCCCAATTGCAGCATAGCGGCCATGTCATAAGGATAGATTTGCTCACGTTTGAGTTTTGCGGCACCTTTGATGGACTTTAAATTTTTCGGTGCTAACTCGACGTATGCCGCTGCATCGGCACTATTACGCAACAAGAACCGAATCGCACGGTGCACCAATAAGTCTGGATAGCGACGAATGGGAGACGTGAAATGTGTATAAGAACTGTACGATAAACCGAAGTGGCCCTGAT
Source organism: Sessilibacter sp. MAH1 (assembly GCF_054658315.1). Classification (NCBI taxonomy): domain Bacteria; kingdom Pseudomonadati; phylum Pseudomonadota; class Gammaproteobacteria; order Cellvibrionales; family Cellvibrionaceae; genus Sessilibacter; species Sessilibacter sp. MAH1. The sequence goes on along the minus strand of NZ_BAAGIC010000006.1, from coordinate 113,270 downwards.
TATCGGGCTGGTATTTCGCCTGCGACATGCTTCTTAGCATTACTGTTTGAATTAAATGCGCATCGGGTCGATCACTGATCAAATCCAAAATGGTTTGATAGTCCGAAGGTTTAGGCTTACCTCGGCCGCGCATGGAAATACCGTTGCTGGCAAGAAACTCTCGAAGATTTTCCAGCTTTTCGTCAGAAGGCCCTTCATGAACGCGAAATAATGATTCTAACTCGACTTTTTCAAGCAGTTTTGCCGCACAAACATTCGCGCAGAGCATACACTCCTCAATGAGTTTGTGTGCGTCGTTGCGTTGAACAGGAACAATCTTTTCAATTTTTCGGTTTTGATCAAACAAGATTCGAGTTTCAACGGTTTCAAAATTAATCGCGCCGCGTTGATCTCTTTCTGCACGAAGACTTAGATAGAGCTGATAAAGCTCGTCGGTTACCCCAACGACGTGATGATACTGTTTGCGGATACCGCTATTGATATCGCTCTTCTGGTCAATCATCTGCCCAACCTTGGTATAGGTTAAGCGCTCGTGAGAATGAATAACGCTCTCGTAGAATTGGAAACCACTGACCTTGCCTTGTGCACTTACCGTCATTTCGCAAACCAAACACAAGCGATCGACGTGAGGATTGAGCGAACACAAACCGTTTGATAATGCCTCGGGAAGCATCGGCACTACAAAATCGGGAAAGTAAACGGAATTACCACGGTTAATGGCTTCTCGATCTAAAGCACTGTTAGGTTTTACATAGTGAGACACATCGGCAATGGCAACAAACAATCGCCATCCGCCCGCGCGTTTTTTCTCCGCGTACACGGCGTCATCGAAATCACGAGCGTCTTCGCCATCAATGGTAATAAAAGGCAAATGCCTCAAATCAACGCGTTTACGCTTATCGAGATCATCGACCTCATCGGGTAACAAGTCGGCTTCGGCAGATACATCTGAAGGCCAGATGCTCGGAATACCGTGACTTCTTATTGCTACGTCGATTTCCATGCCCGGTGCCATATGGGCGCCTAGCACTTCAGTGATTTCACCAGTGGGCAAACTGTCTTTACTGGGCTGTTGTAGAATTTTTACGACAACATACTCACCGCGCTTAGCACCGCAGAGCATTTCTTTGGTTACCATAACGTCGTGGGTCAGTCGAGGATTGTCTGGGCGTACAAAATGGATTCCAGACTCGCTAAAAACGCGACCGACAATTTGCGTCGTGTTGTGGGTTATAACTTCAACAATGGTACCTTCTTTACGGCCGCGTCTATCGCGTCGGTCGGCACGAACCACTACTTCATCGCCATCAAATACTGCTCGCATTTGGCGATTTGCTAAATAGACGTCTTCACCGCCTTCATTGTCGATAACAAAACCGTAACCATCTTTGTGCCCTTGAACGCGTCCGCGAATCAAGTCCATTTTACTGAGTGCGCCAAACGCGCCGCGTCGATTACTGATTATTTGTCCATCGCGGCTCATAGCAATTAAACGCCGGCGAACGCCTTCGACTAAATCTTCATCGGTAATCGCCAAAACCTCACACATCTGCTCGTGGGTAATGGGGCCCTGATGATTAGTTATTACTTCAAGTAGGTATTCGCGACTGGGGACGGGATTTTCGTAGCGTTCGGCCTCGCGGGTAGCGTGAGGGTCGACCGCGGGTATTGATGTGCTATTAGAATTGTTGTTTTTATCTACAGTTTTTTTTCTGGGCAAAATTCTCTTTCCATTTACGTGTTTCTGCTGTTTTCTCGTCGAACATTAAACGAACACTTGAGCGGTAATGTTTCCCAGCAGTTCATAACCAAACGCTATGGCGTTGGCGGTTTTCTAGATGTTTAGGGCAAAATACCAAAATAACAATAAGTAATTGTTGCTGTTTGTGGTTATTTAAAAGTAGCTATACTGTCAGTCTTAGCATATATACGTAAAACTACTGCATAAAGTGCTTATTAGCCAGTTCTTTGATCGATTAATCTCTGCGTGATATCGAAAACGTTCCAGATTATTATTCACGCTAGACAAAAATAACGTACAAATAGGCTCCGGTCGTGTGAATAAAGGATCTCTTCTTTGATAGTGGAATTTAACTCTGAAAAATTTATATTTTTTTGATTATTCAATCAAAAAATCAAAAACATTTTAAAGAATCATTGCACCCTAAAAAATATACGCTAGAGTATCGCGTTTTCGCGAATTTATTTGAAGTCCGTCAAACATTAAACCGTAAAAATCCATATATTCCCGCTAACTTGAGCAAATATTACTCTAGTAGGCATAAAAGGGTTTAAATTGCGCGCAAGGAGATTTAACGACATGAGGAAGCTAGGTTTTTTAACCGCTACTTTTTTAGCCTCGATAAGTTTAAACACAATCGCTCAAGATGATTCCAACACTCTGAGAGTCTACAACTGGAGTGATTACATCGGCGAAGGCGTTGTCAGTCAGTTTGAAGAAGAAACTGGTATCGATGTCATCTATGATACTTATGACAGTAATCTTGAAGTTGAAGAAAAAATCAACCTTGGCGGCGGCAATTACGATGTCGTGGTACCTTCCCTTGATTTTATGGCCAAGCAACTTCGACGCGGATTATTTAGACAGATCGACAAAAGTAAATTAAAAAATTACAGCGAGCTTGATCCAACGTTTTTAAAAAATATTGCAAAACTCGATACCGAAAACGCCCATGGCGTACCTTATATGTGGGGCACAACCGGTTTCGGCTACAACGTAGAGCAGGTCCGTAAAATTCTTGGACCTAATGCGCCGGTAAACTCCTGGGACCTAATCTTTAAACCCGAAAATCTAAAAAAATTGAGTGCTTGCGGTGTATCGTTCTTAGATGAACCCACAGAAATGCTTTCAATTGGTTTAAATTACCTGAAAAAAGACCCCAACTCTGAAGAAACTTCAGACTACCTAAATGTTGCTGGTGACTTTTTCAAACAATTGTCTCAGTACGTGAACGTATTCGATTCCGCAGATTTTCTGGACAATCTTTCTAACGGTAAGATTTGCGTTGCTATTGGTTGGAGTGGTGATATTTTCCAAGCCATGGCTAATGCCGAAGAATCTGATAACGGTGTCAAAATCAAATATGTTATTCCAAAAGAAGGCACAGTTTTTTGGGTAGACATGCTGGCCATTCCCGAATTAACTCGTAACGAAGACGCCGCGCTTAAGTTTATCGACTTTTTGCTTCGTCCCGAAATTGCTGCAAAAAATACCAATTACATTTGGTATGCAAATGCCGTTACTAATTCACTTCAGTATGTAGATGACGAGATCAAAAACGATCCTACCATCTACCCTACTCCCGATATCCAAGCCAAGCTATTCCAAAGTGGCCGCCGCAGTATTCGTATTCGCAGAACCATTGAGCAATCATGGGGAAATGTAATATCTGAATACCTGCGTTATCATCCAGAGCCATTTAATCCGGATAAACTTGACCACAATACGCAAAATTCCGAAAAGCTTTGGCAAGATGCTTCTGAGAACCTGTTGCAGAAATAATCCAATGTATTCTTCAAGGCCGCGTAACTGCGGCCTTTTTCGTTAATGCACTTCAATAATTCGTAACCTCAAAACCGACAAACAATCCTCGCACATCTAATTCAGTTTTATTCTTAAGAATCTCTCTATCTAAGCTTTGAATTCTATCAAGACCTGTGAATGTGACCATAAAATCGGAGTCGCTTGGTTTAGAATCATTTAACCAAAGCCAAGCACGGTGTGGTAATTTCTGATAATCTACCGCTAAAATAAGTGATAGACCGGAGTTTTACTTATGAGCAACAATAACGATAGTTTAATTGAGTTGAAAGCAGCCTTAGAAGCGGAAAAAAAAGCATTAGTACACGCTCAAACTGATCAGCATTTAAACCTCATCGACGAAGTTTTAACAAAAATGAACGAACCCGTTCTTAGTACGGACCTCGACGAAGGATTACTTGAACATTGGAATCAAAAGACTGCCGAGCTAGAAACCGATCATCCTGATGCAGCGCGACTTATTCGTGAAGTTATGGATATTTTGGGAAAAATGGGCATTTAAACTAATTTAGAAGAAATATCGTTAAATCGTGTTAATTTTACTGATCAATAGTATTGTTGTTTCTCTTACGGTTATTATTCATTACGAAATTTTACGATTTTTATTTAAAAAATTACCCCTACTCGCCGTTCGACCTCGCTTAAAAATAGTTCTAGGTGTACTTGGTAATATGACAGCGCATACCATAGAAGTTTGGGTTTTTGCTGTGTTTTATTATGGACTATTGCAATACGATGGTATTGGCGAGTTGCGTGGTAATTTTGATGGTTCGTTACTCGATTGCGCCTACTATTCATTGACCAATTTCACTTCTTTAGGAACGGGCGATATCGAACCCTTTGGTCCTATTCGATTTTTATCGGGCATCGAAGCACTTTGTGGATTGGTATTAATTACTTGGTCGGCCTCGTTTATGTTCTTAGAAATGCAAAAATATTGGGCATTTGAATTCGATAGTAATAAATAAACTCAATTTATTTACCGCCTTTTAAAGACACTTGTCGTGGCCTTTTAAAGGCACATGCGGCATTTGATAATTCAGTAGTTTTTAACTCGTCGTAAATATCTATTCCATCTTTGACACTATCGGAACCTTTGATTAACGCATCCATGTATTAATCAGGTGGCAGAAATTCCTATCCAATAATCGGCCACACAAACAACGTTTTTTGCTGAAAAACGTTGACGCAATTTGTAGGTAAACTGCTTCTGTTGGGTCAAAACTGATATTGGGAAATAATTCAGAAAAATACTGAGAGCAAATTTAAACTGTCCACAGTCAGAACTCGAAGCGGCAGTATAGGTTAAATCTCAGAACTACAGTTTTTCTTGGCGGCGTGTTCTACAATGCATTTTGCGTTCGCCAAAGATATTCTTGTCGAGATCGATGACTTCTCTGAATAATGAATTACGTTACTCGCTGAATAGTCTCGTAATTCATTTAGTATTTTGACCACACCATTCAATACGTATATTTGCAGAGCGACTGACTGCTAGGCTTACGCTATTTTTTATTAATAATTAATTCAACTGCTAATAAAAAACTATTGGAACCTCTGATTAACTCATCCATGATTTAATCAGAGGACAGAAATTGAAAATGCGATTTCCAATTTCTTCACAATTTCAATCACTTACCGTTCTTGAAATTGGCGACACATCCTTGTGTCGCGAGAAACTCTAGGTTAATCAGAGTTTCCTATTACGACTGTGAATAATAAACTGATAAAGGCGTTATTTTTTGATGAATAAAATAACTGATAGGTAAATTAGGGTTAAGTTCACGAGCTGCTAAATCAAAGATATTTTTCTTGGTTTCACCGACAAAATGCAACAGTAGATTTTTAGTATTTAACAAACGTTTTCTGGTTTGGGTCAATCGTAATGGTTTAACGGTAACCGGATTCGTTAAAAGTACATTAAACATGGTATCAATGTTAAGCGCTTGATCGCGTTCAATGGCTTTCGGAAATATCGATGCTGTATGTCCATCTTCACCAAGACCTAAAATAACGACGTCATAGGTTTCACATAAAACTCGGTGATTAATAAAGCGTTGATGACAATTGAGTTGCGATTCGCCCTGAATGTATAAGGGTACAAAATTTACTTCTTTTGCGAGATTTTGCATTAGAGTTCGTTTGACCATGCCAGCGTTACTGTCGGGATGAGACTCCATCACACAACGCTCATCGGCCAAGGTGACATACACACTGGACCAATCTAAATCCTGTTCGGATAGATTGTGTAAAAATGCCTGTGGCGTGTTCCCACCGGATAGAATCAAAGTCGCTACACCTTTGCTTTCAATGGCAGCTGTAAGTGACGCTACGACCTTTTCGGTAAGATTTATTTCTAATTCGTGGCGGCTGTTAAACTCGTTAAATTCAAAAGTCATGATTCTAAAGTGCTCCACTGACGGTCGTCATGGGCCATCATCACAGCAGCATCGACCGGGCCTGCCGTGCCTGCTGCATATGACTGAACTTTCATGCCCGCTTTTTGCCATTGTTCAATGATTTGATCAATCCATTGCCAAGAGGCTTCAACTTCTTCTGCGCTTACAAATAAGGTTTGATCACCCTTTAATACTTCGACCATTAATCGAGCATAAGCGTCGTAACTGTATTTTTTTCTTGCTTCAGGTACTGTTAGATTCAATTCCACTTCTTCAAGTGTTAACTCTTCAAGCCCTGGTTGTTTACGTAAAAAATGCAACGTAATACCCTCGTCAGGCTGCAACTGTATACGCAACTGATTTGGACTCATTTCGTGCATTGCTCCAAAAATTACATGCTTTGGTGGTTTAAACTGAATCAAAATTTCGGACTTATGGGTTTGCATACGCTTGCCAGTGCGCAAATAAAACGGTACTCCCGCCCATCGCCAGTTATCTATTTCGGCGCGCAGCGCCACAAATGTCTCAGTGTCCGATTTATCGGCTGAATTGAGTTCCTCATTATACGAAGGAACAACCTCACCCTTGACCGAGCCTTCTGTATACTGGCCACGTACGGTAGATTTTTTCACATTATCGGCAGTAATTGGCCGCAAACACTTCAAAACTTTGAGTTTTTCGGCGCGAATCATAAACGGATCACGACTTGCTGGTGGCTCCATCGCTACCAAACAAACAACCTGTAGAAGATGATTTTGCACCATGTCGCGAAGTGCACCGATATCATTATAAAAGTCTTTTCTTCCTTCCAATCCAACGCGTTCGGCAACGGTTATCTGAATATGATCAATGAAGTTATTACTCCAAACCGCGCCAAACATGATATTCGCAAAACGCAATGCCAATAAATTCTGTACCGGCTCCTTACCTAAATAGTGATCTATGCGATAAATCTGATCTTCTGAAAATCCATTACGCATCTCTGCGTTTACGCCAAGGAACGTCTCCAAACTTGAACCTAGTGGTTTTTCTACTACCAGCCGTGTACTTGGTTTAGCAAGTCCTGCTTCTTTTAAAGATCTACAGACTGCACCAAAGATTTTCGGTGGAATGGCAAAATATACAATGACTGAACTGGTTTCATCACAATTCTGTTTGAATATTTCTAACGTGCTGGGATTAGTAGCATCACCTTGTAAACAGGTGATCCGGTCCTGAAAACGCAGCCAAGCTGTTTCAGAAAACGTTGCTTGTGACTTAAGCCAAGGCAACATACGTTCCAGAAGATCTTCTCTACTGGCCAGCGCCCGAGACACGCCAGTAATCTTCCCCACATCAATCAGCTGATCAGCTACTTCTAAAGCAAATAACGCCGGATAAAGCTTACGTAAAGCTAGATCACCGTCGCCACCAATGATCAGTATTTCATGGGTCATGAAAATAAAACCTTCCTTAAGGTCGTTAACGTCAGTCTAGACTAAATTTTGCTTATTAAAGAAAAAATTGATTTTATCGTCGTCAAACGATTGGCTCTGAATAAATACCTCTAATTTGACGATGCTAAGACACCTAACCACAATAATGAATGAGAATCTATAAGAACCTATGATTAACTCATCTCTGATTTAATCATAAGATAGAAATTGACAATGCGATTTCCAATTTCTTCACAATTTCAATCACTTACCGTTCTCGATATTGATGACACAGCGTTGTGCCGATGAAAACTCCGGGTTAATCAGAGTTTTCTATAATTGCTTCAGAGTTATCCACTGCACAACTTAGTGTTTATAATAAAAAATGGTACAATTAATTTCTTGGCACGAAAATAATTGCAGTAAAAGTACACGTTTAAAAATAATTTAATGGTTAAGGTATATACTTTTTGAAAAAGCATTACTTTAAAATTGACGGAAATAAAAATAATCAAAAAATAAAAGGGTGTTATCTAACAAACGGATTTACGTACTAAACTCGTTTAATGATCACTCTAACTGAATAAATTCGTCTCGAATGTACAAAAAAATGAATGTGATACTTTACATGTGTAAGTTTGATCTATTTGCTAGAAAATGGTTGCTAAAAAACAAGTGGTTAACACGGATTCTCCGATAAATCACCATAGTCAGTGGTTTTAATACTGTCGAGAACGACTCTGGTTTTTTTGAGCTTATTGAGTTACAGAAATAGCGGGTCAAACCATGAGTATCTATCTCGACCCTTGACTAGACGATAAGTATCTCTCTGGATAAATACCCTTGATTAACTCGTTCTTGATTTAACAGGATTTAAATAAAGGGCAAAAATTGAAAATAGGATTTTCAGTTTCTGCACCACTTAAATAATTCACAACTCAATAATCTACAACTCTAGAGGCCGATGATGCATTCCCGCCTACCAAAACTCACAGTAAAAGTGGATTTCCGTAATTGTTTTAAAGTCTAAGTATAAAACTAAATTACATCGACTTATTTGTTCTTTCTATTGGATCCTCTGATTAACTCATCCATGATTTAATCAGAGGACAGAAATTGAAAATGTGATTTCCAATTTCTTCACAATTTCAATCACTTACAGTTCTTGAAATTGGCGACACTTCCTTGTGTCGCGGGAAACTCTAGGTTAATCAGAGTTTCCTATTGTCTATCTCTAGCAAATAGCCATTGTATTTTTTAGGCGAAGTAATCGACCAAGAGATTAACTTACCGCCGAAGGCTTTCTTACATTTTTTTGAGAGCTTCATAAAGGGCGATCTTCCCGGATCTGCGATAATTATGCGTTCAACTCCATTTTCAACGGCATTACTAATCACCGTAAACAAAGGATTTACTAAGTCGTCCCAAAAGCAGATATCTCCGCCGGCCATGAAATTTTGTTTTTTTAATAAAGTTGAATCAATATCTTCATATCGACAAGTTTTGGTAGTTATTTTTACCGAATTCATTGCAGCATGAACTCGTAAATAAGGGAAAACCCACTCGTCTGCGTCTACTGAGGTAACTTTTGCTTTAAATGTTTTTGCACAAAATATGCTTAACATGCCCCAACCACAGCCAATATCAAGTACTTTCGACCCTTTGTTTAACGGATCTTGATTAAGGTAATCCATAATTAAAAAACTTGATGACCAGACTTGATAACCGTGGATACTGGGTTCTGGCAGCGCTTGTTTTAGATTGGCCAAAGTCGGACTTTTTTTCGATAAGGTATAAATACCCAGTACTTTTTCTATCTCGCTCAACGTGCTCTCCAATCTAAACCTAAGAAAACCTAAACCTAAGAAAACATAAAAACTGACAAATGATTAAATTTACACCCAAATGAGCGCTAATTGTACGCAATATCGTTCATTTGAGAATTAACATCAATAAGCCTACTGTATATGACGAACAATAGGCTACAAGCATAAATAAGACATATTAAATTTTAAATGCATTGCATGATAATATTTAAATCTTCATCTAAAAAAATTCAATACGTCACTTACATTCAACACCAATTGAAAGTGGAATTAAGTATTGAGAAAAGCACAAACTTCGAATACCTACTTTGACGAAATTACAGTTTATTCAAATTAGAGTGATTTTTGTAAAATTTACAACTCGAAGGTTAATTCTATAAAAACATCTCAAATATTGACGGGTTTATTTTCATCCCCAACCTCTGCAACACAAAATTAAAGTGCTATTTGCGCCACAATTAGAACTTCGAACTCTATTTTTCGTCATTTAATAGATAAAATTAAAATACAATTTTTATTGGCACGTTAATCGCTTTAGTCATTACATGCATACGAATTTTTTTATGTAATTGTTTCATAACAATCGTAGTAAGCATTTATAGGTTAAGTATAATCAGTCCAGTATACGAGCAGAGCTAAACAGTTGTTCGTTGTAGATTGAAGAGTGCTCAAGTATGAAAGAGCGTTTTTCAAGCTATTCTATAGAAAAACTCGTAGTCAACTCATGTTTTGAATTGATTGTCTTACCACTCAAATTGTCAAAAATCACATTGTTATGGTTCCACTAATTATTCCAATTGGCGCACTTCTCGCCGGAGTTGCGTTATTACTACTTGGTACAGGCTTATTAAATACAATTCTAGCGTTAAGAAGCAGCATTGAAGGGTATAGTTCTACAACCCTAGGTTTGATCATGTCGAGCTATTTTGCGGGGTTCTTTGTTGGTACCTACTTAGCCCTACCAATCATCAGCCGTATGGGCCACATCAGAGCTTTTGCATTTTGTGCTGCCATTGCCGCAGCAACAGTGTTAGCTCATGAGATATTTGTAAACCCAATCGCATGGATGTTATTACGCGTATTTACCGGTATTTCTCTCGTTATTTTGTATACAGTGATTGAAAGTTGGTTAAACGGACAAACACCCAGTGAACAACGCGGCAAAGTGTTTGCCATTTATATGACCGTAAACCTTGGCGCTCTTGCAGTCGCCCAGCAGTTGCTGCGTATCGATCCATCCATTACTTTTTTGCTGTTTGCAATTTCAAGTATTTTGATTTGTTTGAGTTTAACACCGATAACGTGGACTCGAATGAAACAACCCGAAGTTACCGATATTTCACGCATAAAATTATCGCAGGTATTTAAAGCGGCTCCAGTTGCTGTGTTGAGCTCTGCTTTTTCCGGGTTAGCTATGGGAGCATTTTGGGGTCTAGCTGCTGCATATGCTTCTAAAATAGGATTCCAAAGTTCTTCTGTTGCAACTTTTGTTACTTGCGCCATTGTTGGTGGTGCTGTTTTCCAATTCCCTTTGGGTAAATTCTCAGACGGCCAAGATCGACGAAAAGTTATTTTTATCATCAGCGCTGCCGCTGCCGTCGTAGCTTTGTTGTTGTCTGTGATATCCAGTTTGCCCTATGCAATGTTTGTGGTAATTGCTGTCTACGGCGGCCTTGCTTTTGCAATTTACCCTGTTGCGGTAGCGCATCTGGTCGATCACCTTGATGCAAAAGATATGCTTGGAGGCAGCAGTCAACTGCTGTTAATCAACGGTATTGGTTCAATGATGGGCCCTGCTTTAGCTGGCCAACTTATGGAAATTTTCGGGGTAAATAGCCTGCCGATATTTTGGTCTGTTGCCTTGGCGATATTGGCCCTTTCAAGTTATTGGTTTATCGCGCGCTCAAAACAAGAAAATCCAGAAGATCATAACGCTGACTTTGTTCCGATGCTTCGTACATCGCCCATGGCATTTGAGATGTTGCCGCCAGAACAAAACGAAGACGGAGAAATTATCGAAGACTCAACCTCGGTATGGGGCGGCAATGATATAAGTCACAACCCAACTGAAACCGATGAAAATCTAGACATTGATCAAACTGAACTGAGAGAACCAAATAATTCCGAGCTAAATACTGATTTTGAATCCGATGAGCTCGACACACGGAACAACCAAAAACATATCTCAGATCACTAAGAGCATTATTAACTTAAAAGATAGGATCTTTTTAAATACTGCGATTGTTTAAATTCTGCAGTAGCCAAAGAAAAATTTTTATTGCGTAAATCGAATACTATTTTGTATTCACATTTCTGAAGTACAGAAATACTCAAATAGCTGTAGGAGGCTTAAATGTTACTTGCCACTGATTTAGACGGTACATTTTTAGCAGGAGACTCAGAAAAACGACACCAGTTGTACCAACTTATTTCTCTTCACCCTGATATCGATTTGGCATTTGTTACCGGTCGTGGGCTTGAATCGGTTTTACCCTTGTTATCCGATCCAACCATACCTCAGCCCGACTATATTATTTGCGATGTTGGCGCGACCGTAGTTAACGGTGAAACACTGCAACCCATACAACCAATTCAATCCGATATAAATTCACGCTGGCCTGGAGAGTGGAAAATTGAACAGGCTATGAGTGATTTCCCTCATGCTGTCCGTCAAGACGTACCTCAAGAACGTCGCTGTTCTTATTTTTGTGAAGCATCGGCGTTGCACGAAGATTTCGAGAAAATTGCTAAGAGTTTTGATTGCGATCTACTCTACTCCGCCGGTCGTTACTTGGATTTTTTACCGAAAAACGTTAACAAGGGTGCAACACTAACAGCCCTAGCTGAACACCTAGAAATACCAAAAGACGATATTTTAGTAGCCGGTGACACATTAAACGATTTATCTATGTATGAGCATGGATTTATGGGCGTGTGTGTGGGTAAATCAGAAAAAGAACTTCTCCAACAGACCGATGGCTACGATAATGTCTATCATGCAACCGCATCTGGATGCGGAGGCATTATCGAAGCTATTGATCATTTTGGATTTTTGAACGCAAAAAAAGCCATTTCGTCAAATCAACAATCTGTTTTTTTAGGTGAAGCAGAGTTAGTTATTGTTTATCACCGTTTGCCGTTTGAAGAATTTATTGATGACGGAGCGGTTAAACAGCGAAACCCTAAATCACCTAACGGTATTATTCCTACGTTGTTAAGTTTCTTTGGTGACGGCAAAAAAGGCTCGTGGATTGCCTGGACGACGCTTGCAGATGAAGTTGAGAATTATCAAGCAAAGACCACCGTCGATGATGAGCTCTACCCTAACCTAACTGCATCTAGGGTCACGCTCAGTAAAAACGAAGTGGATATTTTCTATAAGCAATTTTCGAAAGAAGCTTTTTGGCCAACTTTACACACATTTTGGGAACAAGCCACTTTTCGGGAAGATCACTGGAAAGTATTTTTAAAGGTAAACAAAAAATTTGCCGAACAAACTGCCAAAGAAGCCGCCAATGGGGCCTTGGTTTGGATTCACGATTACAATCTTTGGATGGTTCCCGCTTTTTTACGAGAACTGCGACCAGATTTAAAAATCGCTTTTTTCCATCATACGTATTTTCCGTCGGCAGATGTATTTAATGTGTTGCCTTGGCGACGAGATATCGTTGGCAGTTTATTACAATGTGATTTTGTTGGTTTTCACATTCCTCGCCAGTCAGAAAACTTTTTAGATGTCGCCCAAGGTGTAACGCCGTTGACCGTTAAAGAACGCAACAGCTGTGCCCCTCGTTTTTTAACCTACGGCTGTGCGGTGGGTGTTGACGAAATGACAACGCTCATTGAGGTTAATGGTCGAGATATTCATTTGGGCGCAATGCCTGTCGGACTCGACTTAAAACGTATCCACAGAGCTTTGGATAACCCCAAATTCTTAGACAAAACCAAAGCATTGGAAAATGCCTTAGGTAAAAGCCGATTAATTTTATCGGTTGAAAGGCTAGATTACACCAAAGGAATTTTGCAAAAACTGGAAGCTTTTGAACTGCTACTGACCCAACATCCCGAACTGAAAGGTCAAGTGACTCTTTTAACCATCTGTGTTCCAGCAGCAAAAGAGATGACTATTTACCAAGACCTACAGACGCAAATTGAACAAGTGGTGGGAAGAATTAACGGCCGCTTTGCTAAAGTTGGCTGGACACCCGTGCAATTTTTCTTTCAAACATTTCCGTTTAATGATTTGGTCGCCTATTACAGCATGGCCGATGTTATGTGGATTACACCTTTGCGTGACGGACTTAATTTGGTCGCAAAAGAGTTCATAGCCGCACAGGGACTAACCGATGGTCGAGGCGTACTGGTGCTATCAGAATTTGCTGGTGCGGCTGCGGAATTACGAGGTGCCCTACTCACCAACCCACACGACAAGCACGATCTGGCAGCAACTTGTTTTCAAGCGCTTAATATGGACAAAGACGAAGCCGCCTCAAGAATACGTGAAGCTTTTTGGGTGGTTGATCGCTATGACATACAAGCGTGGGGACGAGAGTTCATGGAAACCATGAAAAAAGTAGACGATAAAGCCTAAATAGCAGCATCTTAAACCGCACAATTTTGTGCGGTTTTTTTACCTAAAATTCAGATTTACTTAGAATCTCCAGCGGTAAAGGGACAATCGCGAACTTCAAAAATGATCAGTGATTGAACTTGTAAAGAAATTGAAAATGGTATTGCCAATTTCTGACCTCTAATTAAATCACCGAGCCCTTAATTAAAAGTTGTTATATTAAGCAACACAATCCTCTATCACCGATCTTCTCAGTAAAATCTTCTAGCTTCGTTTCATATTCGACAATACTCTGCATGGTAAATTCTGAATGGTAAATAAGCGACTTAACGCCGAATGTTGCCCAACCACTATTATTTTTATTATTTTTTCAGCGTTTAGGAATTTGCGGGTTCTATGATTCGGTAATCGCGTGAACGACAATTATTCATGGAATTAATGATTATAAAGAGTATCAAATTCTCCATGCTTTAAGACAAATGAAACCCGGCAACGAATTGAACAAAATACATACACAGGTTTTAATTTTCGTACATTGGTTAAATTTCAGATGAGAGCATCTCAGACTTCTAATGTTTCTGCTGAGGAATTAATTATTCATTGTCTGTTCAGCGTATTGACGATGTTATTAGCACCGTAAGATGATTCGTTAAAATTACCGTACATTAGAAAACTCGTATTGATTAACAAGAGAAACCTCTGATTAACGCATCCTTGATTCAATCGGAGGATAGAAATTGAAAACGTGATTTCCAGTTTCTTCCCAATTTCAATGACTTACCGTTCTTAAAATTGGCGATACATACTTGTGTTACCGGAAACTCTAGGTTAATCAGAGCTTCTTATATCTACTTATTAAGGCGGTCACGTTACAATAATGTTTATATTGGCTGCGCTAAATCTGCGCATATGGAATAAACCCTACAATTGGAATGCATATTAGTTTGGCCTATTCTAATAATAAACCGCTATTTAGAAAGTTACGATCAAACACACAGGGTTTGGTATACGCGATTGGTTACACCTGCCTAGGATTAGTTGCATCTTTTATCCCAGCGTATCAAGTCAGCGCGCTGGCTTTATTTGACGATAATTCAAGTCGCAGTGAAATTAAAATTGAAACCATTGGCGGTGAAAAAGACGCAACGCTCTTAAAAAAAATGTTGCAAGAAGAGCTTAGCAGGCAACATAGAGACAATGAGATTTTAAAGCTATACAGCAATCAAAATAAAATAGCCAATTACGAAAGAACACTACTTAACGAGTTTCTACGTTCTAAAGGCTATTACTCCGCCAAAATATCTTCACAACAAGTAGATGGAAAAATAAGCCACGTTATACAACCCGGCAAACTCTATGTGATCAACAAGATCGACATTGAATTACCCGAAGGGCTGCCACCCATACCCGATAATTATGTGTTATTAAAAACAGGCGATCCTCTTGTTGCCGAAAAAGTGCTGATTATTCAAGACAATCTAACCACCTGGGTAAAAAGCAACAGTTGTTTGTATCAAGTAAAGGTTGTGTACAAAGCCAAGATTTTTCCTGAGACTGGCAATGCCACGCTTACTTACAGCACATCACCCAGCCCAGCAACCACCTTTGGCCCGGTTACCTTTTCAGGATTGAAAAGTATCGACGAAGCTTACCTTCGTGATCGAATGAATTTTACCAGCGGCGAATGCTATAACCGTGCTCAACTGGATGAGTTTCGACTGGTGTTGCTACAGAGTAATCTTTTAGCAAGTGCGTTGATTTCAACGGGAGAGATTACCGATGACGGCGTTCCTATTACAATTGATGTTACCGAGCGAAATCACCGTACGATATCCGCCGGTTTCGGATTTCGAACCGATGAAGGCTTTGGTGTATCTACCGGATGGGAACACAGAAATCTCTTCGGTCGAGCCGAAAACTTAGACCTAAATGCCTACATAGCTCAAAACCGACAAGCATTAACATCCAATTACACTATCCCACATTATCGTTTTGATGAGCAGTCGTTGACATTGTTTGCCGAGATCGAATCTGAACAGACCGATGCTTTTGACTCTGATACAGCCAGCTTTGGTGTTGAACTGAGCCGCCAAATCAGCGATCCGCTGCGCGCTTCGCTGGGTATACAAACCGACCTTTCTCAAGTCACCGAAAGTGACGGTGATCGAGATGACTTCGCGTTAGTTTCGTTGCCCTTTAATGCCGAATACGACAAACGAAATGCAGCTCTTGATCCAAGAACCGGCTGGGTCGCTGGTGTCGGTCTTCAACCTTTCTTGAATATCACCGACACCAATATTCGATTTTTAAAAACTACCGCCGCAGGTAGCTATTATAAAACGTTCAATAACACCTTTTGGAAACCCACATTCGCTGTTCGAGGTGCCGTTGGCTCTATTTCGGGCACAACTCGCGACGAAGTACCTGCCACAGAACGATTTTACGTCGGCGGCGGTGGTTCTGTGCGCGGCTATCCTTACCAAACATTAGGTCCATTGGATGGCAATGATCCTGAAGGCGGACTGTCCTACACAGAAGTCTCATTCGAAACCCGATTGCACTGGGGTGATACTTGGGGCGGTGTCGTTTTTCTAGATGGAGGTAACGCCTACAACGGTGAATTACCGCGCCTAGGAGAAGATTTACGGTTTGGTACGGGCGTTGGGTTAAGATTTTATACCAGCTTTGCCCCTATTCGTTTCGACGTTGCCTTTCCTCTAGACAGACGAGAAGAAATTGATGACAGCTTTCAAATTTATATCAGTTTAGGTCAAGCATTTTAATGAACCTTTCCGCAGTAACTCCTAAAAGCATCGCACAAAGCCTGTTGTATATTTTTATAGGCATAATCGCGTTGCTATTATTTTTAAGCAGCTTGTTGTACACATTGGTTTTCACGCAAGCCGGTAGAGAATGGACATTAACCTCCGGTCTTGATTGGTTGAACAGTTCAAGTACGTTTAAAAATCAACAACTCATTATTGAATTAAGTGATCCAACCTTTACCAGTTTGGATATTTTAACGTTTAAAAAACTCTCCATAAAAAAGCACGAAAAGATATGGATTGAGATTGATAACTTTGTTTTTCATTGGTCGCTCGACGAAATATTTAACAAACGTCTGCACATAAAAACTCTTACGTCTGATCGCATATTTTACGATCACCAACTTTCTCAAACTACGACCAACAATACAGATTCAACCGCGAAAGAAAGCTCTTTTAATATTGAGCAATACATAACAATGGTCTCTTTAGATGACTTAACCATTCAGGCTCTGGATATTCGTAATCTATTACCGGAAACAACCCGTGCCGAGCTGGATATCGAAAACCGAATCCATTATAAATTTTCGACCAATGTAGAATTCGATAGTCATAAAACTCTCGCAGTTGTATTAAACGCACAGCCGTTGCTCGAACAATTTCCGAGCCTTTCTGTTAAAACCGATTCGGTATCTATAAATGAACATCGAATAACAGGAAATTTAACCGAACCCGCGGGAGGCATAACGTCTAAGTTATTAAAAGTACCTGGCAGTCAAAAAATAGATGTTACCGTAGATATAGGTGTGAAAAAGCACGATAAAACCTACACTTTTGATATTGCACAACTTAAATTACCCATTGCTCAAGAGCAATTGTCGCTGGTGGCAAATCTTGATTTTGTTCCGCAAGTGCCTGTTAGCAATAACTCTGCAAGTACACCTGAACATACCTGGCAGTTGAATATAAAATCTTCTACGTTAAATTTAAGTGGAACCGAACATCATTTTAGCGGCGCAATTACCTACCCAATTATCAATTTAGACGTTGATGTAAACGAATTCCCAATACGATTAGTGTCACCATGGGTTCCTCAAATTCAAGGTGGTAGCATCAATACTGAGTCTAATATTTCAGGCACAATTAAAGAACCTAAATTCAAAGGCACACTTGCCGCAAATTCTAACTACAACCAAATACCGGTTGCAGTAAGTTTACAAGGTGTTGGCAGTTTGAAAGCAGTATCGTTAGACGATGCTCAGGTTACCTCTAATAACAGTAAATTAGCAGTCAATGGAAACATAAATATTGAAGATAAAGACTTGGATATTAATTTTATTGGCGACAACATCGACACACATTTAGTCGCAAAATTTTACGACCAATTACCTAAAGATCTCTATTATAAAATCAACCACGCCCAGGGCAGCTTGCTAGGTAATTATCTGAACCCTAACGGTAATATCGTTTTAGAAGGTCAAGGAAAATACCAAGCAAACTCGTTTACCACACACATAAACGGCAGCAAACAACAGAACAAGGTATCTATTCGGTCCTTAGATGTCATTTTGCCCGAAGGCAAAAGTCATGTTGAAGGTTTTATCGATATCGATACATTAGAAGGCAACTTAACGGGTAGCATCAATGAATTACCGCTTTATCTCGCAAGTGCCGCGGGAATCGAGTTACCAGAAAGTCTGAGTGCTATTTTCAATGGTACCTTTACTGCTTCGGGCAATCTCAAAAATCCAACCGTAGAAGCCAATATTAAGACACAAGGTCAATTTCAAGATATTCCCTTTAAAGCAAATTTAATAGGCAGTTCAGATACCCAAAAATACCTATTAAATGAATTGACGGTATTTGCGTATCAACAACAAGTATTAAATGCACATGGCCAATATCAAGGCGAAGAGTTTCAGGTTTCTGTAGAAGCAGATCAACTACCTACTCAACTGCTGCAAGCTCTTGCTATTCCAATAAAACCCGGTAATTTCCAAGCAAAAATCGACGCGAATGGAAGCATTAAAAGACCCGTTGTTATAGGAAACCTATTGTACAAAACAACGTTTGACGGCTATTCACGAACTGGCGATTCTCAAAAAGTGGGTCTAAGTTTGGGAGTTGATTTTCATAACAACGATGAAAACATTATCATAAACTCCACCATTAAAAGAGATAATAATCCACCTGGATTTATCAATATTAAAGCGCCCTTTTATCGCTACATTGATTTAGCGTTAAATAACTCTCTCAGCAACGCTATTCCGATTGATGCGAGCGTAAACGCCGAAATAGGCTTGCAAACATTATCGTTTTTTGTCGACCCAGACATTCATCGTATTCATGGCAGGCTTAAGGCCAATACAGATATTAGCGGTGAATTAACGGCACCCAAAATTGTGGGATCAATTGAGTTAACCAACGGTAGATATCAAAACGTATTAACAGGAACCGTTATTGATAAAATTGAATGCCTAATTAATTCAAAAAACTATCAGTTTGAGTTCGACGTCTGCACAGCAAATGATGGTGGTAAAGGTCAATACGATATTACCGGTGGTATTGTTTTACCGTTAACAAACGGAAAAGACTCTGGCGAAATTGATATAACATTAATTGCCAATGCTGCCAGTATAATTCGTCGACCCGAAGTTGAAAGTGAGACGACTGGCAATATCTCAGTTAAAGGGTCATTTAAAGAACTTACTGCGGCAGGAAAACTGAATGTTTCGCCGCTTCAGGCGGTTCTAAAAAACACCACCAATACCAGCGTTGCTCAAATTGAGGTTGAAGAAGTTTATGAAGCGCAAGAAAACTCAACACAACAATATTTAGAAAATAAATCACCAATAGTTCATCTCGATTTAATTATAACCGCGGATCGGCAAGCCTATTTACGCGGCCGTGGCGTAGAAGCCGAGCTGTCTGGCGAAATTAAGCTATCAGGCACTGTTGACGAGCCTCAATATAACGGCGATTTTAAAACTGTACGCGGCCAATTCGAAGTATTTGGTAAAACATTTCAATTGGAGCAAGGCAACGTTGGATTCGTCAATAATGCGGTGGCCATCGCTATTACTGGGGTTTATAACAAAAATGATCTCCGGATTCAGGCAGACATGAGCGGCCAAAACGGTGACTACAAATTAAAACTCAGTTCTATACCGAGTCTTCCTGAAGACGAAATATTGTCGTTCATCATTTTCGGCGAATCAGTAACCGATATTACGCCCATCAAAGCCTTGCAACTTGCCTCTGCGGTACAAACACTCAGTGGCGGAGGTGAAGGTGCCGTGTTTAATACCCTCGCTACTACGCGCGAGCTTCTCGGCGTAGATACGCTAACCGTTGACACAGAAACTACCGCAGACGGAGAAGACGGATTAAACGTTGGTATAGGTAAATATATTAACGATAAGGTCTATCTAGAATTAGAGCGCACGCCAAATCCTTCCCAACCTTGGAAAGGTACTATCGAAATAGAACTTAGCCCAAGAATTAATTTACAAAGCTCTACCGGTGGCACCAGTGGTATCGACAGTGCTGAAATTATTTGGAAAAAAGATTACTAATTATGAATACAGATATTTCGACAAGCTCGTTAATTTTTGCCAAAGAACTCGATGAAGCCGGCGGTTGCACGGCCTTTAAGAGCTTAAGCGAGATTCCTAAAAGTGCCAAACCGCTATGGATGCATTTCGACGCAAATCAACCTACAGCTCGCGAGGAAATGCAAAATGCATTTCCAGACATGGACGAACATACCTTAAGCGCCTTATTCGACGTTGACGCCCGCCCACGCGTATTAAAACTTGAAAACGGAGTTCTAATTATTTTACGTGGCATTAATCATAACGAAGGTGCAGAGCCGGAAGATATGATTGGCGTTCGCCTATGGATTACCAATAGCAGAATTATCAGTTTGAGGTATCGAAAATCCAAAGCATTAATGACCGTATCAGAAAGTCTAGACACAAAAACCGGGCCTAAAAATATCGGTGAAGTGGTTACACAAATTAGCCAATTATTAATTCGGTTTATTGAAACAAGTGTCAATCAACTCGATGAACGCCTTGATGAACTGGAATCATTGGTTCTCGAAGATCCCGGTCGATCCCTACGTCATAATATTTCTGAAGTTCGTATCAGCGCAGTATTACTACGACGCTACGTCGCACCTCAGAGAGAAGCTTTAACACAATTGCGACTGATCGAAATGGATTGGACTGGCGGTAAAATTAATCGGCGTTTGCAAGAGATTCAAGACGGAATGATACGTACTATCGAAAATCTTGATTCAGTACGAGAACGTTCCCAGGTCATCATGGACGAATTGGCCAGTGCTCTATCAGAAAAACTCAACCGTAATCTTTATGTTCTCTCGGTTATTACCGCAATATTTTTACCGCTGGGATTTTTAACCGGATTATTCGGAATTAATATTGGTGGAATGCCAGGTGTAGAAAATCAGGCTGCGTTTTTTAATTTCACCATGATTCTAGGCGTATTGGTCGCGATCCAAATTGTTCTATTTAAGATATTTAAATGGTTCTAATATAAAACAGTCCATGCATTCAAAATTACCGAATGCATGGACAGGGAATTTAGATCACTTTAACTGCTTAAGAGAAAAACAGCGATGGAAGATAAATAGATAGTGAATAGCCGATGGTGTAACAAATGAGCAGCGCTGGGAAAAACTTCAAATAAGCACCGAAGGTCATCCCTTCAACTTTGCTCATTGTAATAATTCCCGCAGCAGAACCAATAATCAACAAAGAACCACCCACACCAACAGAATAAGTTAGGCCGAGCCAATCGGTAGTACTTAATTCTGGGTTAGCTTTCAATAACGCAGCTGTCAACGGAACGTTGTCAAGCAATGCAGAAACAGCACCAGCAATGTAGTTTGAGTAGATTGGAGCAATTTCAGAATACCACTCCGCTACTTTTGCCAGAACATGAATCTCTTGCAGCATACCCACTAACAACAAAATTCCCAAAAAGAACAACAAGGTGTCGTACTCAATTTTTCGAATGTATTCCAAAATTTGAGTTTGTTCGTCATCGGTCTGAGCCATACGACCAACCAAGAACATAATAGACAGGCCCGTCATAAATGTAAGAACTGGGGGAACCGAGAACAACACGTTGAAAAGCATTGTACACAGGATGGTAGAGAAAAACGTTCCAGCGATTGTTAAGTCAACTCCGTTGAATTTTCTTTCAACGATTTCAGTTGTAACCTGACCTTTCATTCCAACACTAAACATCAATGCAAGTGCAGTAACACTCACAGCTGAAGGAATTAACAGGATTAACAACTCGCCCATATGAACGTGGCCACCCAAGAAAATCATTAGTGTGGTTACATCGCCAGTAATTAACGCAACGCCGCCGGAGTTTACGGCAAACACAATTAGCGCAGCCATTTTCAATTTATCCGGTTTCTCTAAATTGAAAGATTGGACAAGGCCAATACTCACTAATGTTGCTGTAACGTTGTCACAAATGGCAGAAAGCACAAGTGCGAACAATGCAACGAGAATGAGCAGTAAGCGTTTTGATAAAGTATGGGGAAATAACTTTTGAACAAAAGTTTGAATAAGACCTTTAGCATTTAAATAAGCAACGAAGGTCATGGTAGACATTAAAAACAGCCACAAAGTAGCAATTTCTAACAGGTTCTCATTTAAAAAATGAGTGGTGCTTTCTCTTTGCTGGTCGCTCTCAGCAAAGAAAAATAAAAGAACCCACGAAATACAACCAAAGAATAAGGTGGTTTTGGCTTTATTAACGTGAATAACTTCTTCAAACACAATGCTCAATAATGCAAGCACTGCTAGGCCCATCAAAAAATAATGTAACATCTTTGCAAATCCAGGTTGGAACTGTTTTTAAACGGCAAACAGAAAAAAGTGCATCTAAAGTCCTGGAAAAATTATTTTATTTATATATGCGGCAGGAACTCCCGGCTGGCTAAGATACTCTTTTTTGCTATAAAAGAAAAGATCTTGTTTTGGATCAAATTTTAACCACTGCGTATAAAACTGACAGTATGTTTGTATATTTCATTTTATTCATGAAACAGCGCTAGATTTCGTTCAAAATTTATTACCCGTAAAATTTCATACAAGTGTAATCATCTCGTAAAATATCAATATAAGACGAATTCTTACGATTAAATTTCGACACCTAAAAATCACCTATTTAAAAAAATTAAATCCAGAAATTTTTAAAAACTTATTAAAAGATTTTTCCTTAAATAGTTTATTTAATTCAATATTTAATTTTTTATTCTTGTTGAATTATTTACTGATAACTCACTGATCTCTAGCTCAATGAGATTCGCTAATTCATCTAATGTAAACCTTTCTAATAATCGACTTGTTTTGGTTGTTTTCCGCCGCTAGGGCACGAATGCCAATTGTAAAATAAAGTTTTACAGGACTTTTCAGAGACTTCTCGCACTAAAGTATTGAAAGCAAGTTGCTTAGCAAAAGCTAATGTTTACCGAATAAATTGAATGCAAGTTTTGCGATTTAAATCTCAATTTATCGTTATAAAAGTCAACCTTTACAGGTGCTAAGCGTTACTTTTTTAATAGACAATATTCGGGGTTTATATATGACCAACATTTCCACAGCAAGCGGCCTAGAATTTATACCAGGAACAATGACCATGAAAGAATACCGTGATTTAACTCTGCAAATGTCAGATAACTTGAAAATGATAGAGAATAAAATCCACGAAGCTCTTGGCGATTTATTTGAGCCACTCATGCAGGAAATTATTCAAGAAGCCGAAAAAAGCGAATACAACAGCGATGGGGATATTGGCGCAACATTGCTCTTAATGTCTGAGCAGGTCGACGGTATTGATCATTTAATGACGTTATCGGCGTTGTCGTTTTATTTTGACCGACACACTAGAATAGAGAAAACGCTGCATTAATTTAATAAATTAATGGCCCATGCGTTAATAAACTGAACATTACACATCGTAATTTATAGACTCACCTGAGTATTATTTTTCTGGGTTGATAACCCTAAATACCTAAAAATACCAATGTATTTATCACTCAGGAATCATTAATAAATGTTTAAAGGTTATTTATCGAATACTTAATCAACAAACTGTATTCATAACCATATAAATAGCTACATTTTTAGAATCAGTTGTTTATTATTTTTCTGGATTCTTATGTATTTATTTTTTTATTACATTTTTCTAGATGTTTAATTTTATTCCGTTGACGCAAATAATAGCAGGATTTCCCGAGAACCTATTTTAAGGTAATGATAGGCGGCTCTGCGAATCAATAGAAGTTTCGAAAAATGGTAGTTTTTGATCCGCGTGCAAATCAATGCAAATGGGTAATTTTTGAAATGCTATGAGACAAATCGACATCTATGAGACAAACCAAAAAATGCGATTGGATGTAGGCCGCGAGAGAATGAGATCTGGATAGTTTTCGCAAAATACGTGCCCGTTGAAGTCACGCGAAACTCACGAGTTAATGTTTAAGGTTTTTGGAAAAATAGCGTAAGTCATTGATTTTGTTGGCGCATCCGGAGGGATTCGAACCCCCGACCAAGTGGTTCGAAGCCACCTACTCTATCCAGCTGAGCTACGGATGCACGGAAGAGGCGCGTAAGATACCAGTGTTACCTCAAGATAACAACTCAGAAAGTTTGATAAGTTGTTGTTCTGACACACTTTGCTAATTTTACGCGCTTTTATACACAAATCTGCTTATTTTTCAGACGAGTTGTCCAGATTTTCTAATTTCTTCTCAGTGTGAAAAATATAATTCTGCATGGCTGTTAAAACACCGCGCAGAATATTCAGCTCCATCTCATCCAATCGAGTGCGATTGTACAAGCGTCTTAATCGAGTCATGGTTTGGCGTGGGTTGCCCGGCTCAAGAAAACTAAGGCGTTCTAGCGTCTCTTGTAGGTGATGATAATAAGCCTCCAGCATTTTATTGTCCGCTGGTGGTTGGTCCCAATCGTCAAAATGTACCGGCCCACCCTGTTCGGCGGCAAGAACAGACATTCGATACTCATAACACAGCACTTGAACCGCGGTCGCTATGTTAAGTGCGCTGTATTCTGGATTAGCGGGAATGTGGACATGATAGTTACACTTGTGAAGCTCTTCATTGGTTAAGCCCCTGTCTTCTCGGCCAAAAACAACGGCCACATCGTGCTGCTGGCTTTCGAAATACGCCCTATCACCAAATTCCCGTGGCGTTAACAGCGGCCAAGGAATACGTCTTTCACGTGCACTGGTGCCAACAACTAATCTACATTCTGATATAGCTTCATCTAAAGTATTTACTACAATCGCAG
This sequence comes from Sessilibacter sp. MAH1, assembly GCF_054658315.1. NCBI lineage: Bacteria > Pseudomonadati > Pseudomonadota > Gammaproteobacteria > Cellvibrionales > Cellvibrionaceae > Sessilibacter > Sessilibacter sp. MAH1. The sequence goes on along the minus strand of NZ_BAAGIC010000006.1, from coordinate 88,376 downwards.
AATCGAGTAGCTCGGCGGCACCAGCAGCGCGCCATACTGCTGTTTCTGAAGGAAATTCTTTGGGTTCAACCAAATATAATTGGCTTAACCCCATATTTTTCATAGCTCTAGCTGCGGCACCAATGTTGCCGGGATGCGTAGTATTGACTAGAACAATGCGAACTCGGTTGAAACAATCTGGATCGTTGTTGGGCTTGACGGTACTCATAGTTAACTTCTTAAATTTACCTTCTACAGTGTGTACTGATGATATTAGCAAATATTAATTTGATTAATTTGCGTTCGAATCACCAATTAAGGCGCGATACTTTAACAGCCGTGCTAGTTTAGTCATAGAGTGGCTGTTACAATCGCGCCCTTTTGCAACAATTCAAGTCCAATTCCAATTGAACTAGTGGGAAACACCTATGGAACCAATGCTCAATATCGCGTTGAGAGCTGCCCGAAAAGCCGCTGAAAAAATTGAACGCTACTTAGAACGCGTTGACGTTATCGATATTGAAGAAAAAAGTCGCAACGACTTTGTCACCGAAGTTGACCGAGCGAGCGAAAAAGAAATTATCTATCACCTGAAAAAGGCCTACCCTGATCATTCATTTGTCGGTGAAGAAAGCGGTTATTTGAAAGGTGAAAATCCAGATTACGAATGGGTTATTGATCCATTAGACGGCACGACCAACTTCATTCATGGAATTCCTCACTTTGCGATTTCAATTGCGTGCAAATATAAAGGGCAAGTCCAACATGGCTTGGTTCTCGATCCCGTAAAACGCGAAGAATTCACCGCAAGTCGAGGTAAAGGTGCAACGCTAAATGACCGCCGTATCCGTGTTAGCGAAAGACGTGGCATGGAAGGCGCTTTGATCGGTACAGGCATTCCCTTCAGTGGCTTTGCGCTGGAAAATATTGGCCCGTATTTAAAAGCATTGGAAGAAATTGCCGGTCAAACAGCGGGTATTCGTCGTGCTGGATCCGCAGCCCTTGATCTGGCTTATGTAGCAGCGGGTCGCTTCGATGGCTTTTGGGAGATGAACCTTAAAGAGTGGGATATTGCCGCCGGATGTTTGTTAGTTCAGGAAGCAGGTGGTCTTGTCAGTGATTTTAAAGGTGGCGCAACGCACCTAAATACCGGACACGTTGTTTGTGGCGGCCCTCGCGTATTCAAGCCGTTACTGCAAATTGTTGAAAAACATATGGGAAAAATTGTTTAAACACCATTCGTTAAGATCATATCTGCTTGGTTTAAACACAGAAAGCTCTGATTAAGTCCTATGTGAATTGATCAGAGCGTTTGCCATCAAGGCTTTATCACCAACTAACATAAAGGAACCTCTGATTAACTCATCCTTGATTTAATCAGAGGGCAGAAATTGAAAATGTGATTTCCAATTTCTTCACAATTTCAATCACTTACAGTTCTTGAAATTGGCGACACATCCTTGTGTCGCGAGAAACTCTAGGTTAATCAGAGTTTCCTAAACACTCAGATGCTGCGCCATCGGCCTCTAATTTATAAGCTGTAATGCGATCACCGTCAGTTGTTCAATATCTAAGGGTTTTGAAAGCACATCGTTAAAACCTGCCTCAATTACATCCCGCATTTGCTGTTTATTCACGATTTCAGACAACGCGATAATCGGGATTAATCGTGTGTTGGGATCATTACGAATGATTTTAATAAACTCATAACCATCGACACCTGGCATATGCAGATCATAAAAAATAATATCTGGCCGAGTATTTCTTGCTTCGAACAAGCCTTTAATACCCTCAGCTGCAACAATAAATGTTAAATCTTTGAAACTACTAAAATATTGCGTTAAAGAATTCCGACTTTTAGCATCATCGTCAACGTATAAAATCTTTTTCGATTGAAAAAGGTTTTGGTCAAAATTCACAAAATCGGTTGCTTTAAACTCTCCCGTAAGCTGCGTTTCGTTAACAACGTTACTGGCTACAGGTAAACAAATTTTGAAGCTACTGCCTACATCCTCCGAGCTTTCGAAAGTAATACGTCCATCCATTAATTCGACCAGTTGTTTACAAATGGCCAAACCCACACCATTACCCGGCGGTGAAGAAGATCTGTTTTCAAATTCAGCAAACGGCTCAAACAATTGCGCATGATATTTTTTCGGAATTCCTTTGCCTGTATCGTTCACAGATATGGTGACGTAATCGGGAGCCATATCTGTTAAATAAATTGCTACCGAACCGTTTTTTGAGTTGTACAAAATCGCATTGGTCAATAACTTAATTAATGCTTGTTTCAAACAGTTTCTATCAGCATTGACAAAGGTGGTATTGGATTCATCTTGGGTAAAGCTTACTTTAACGGAATGCTTATTTGCTAATGAACGTAATTGTTCAACCACCTCAGAAATAACACTTTCGAGCTTGGTAGGCCGAAGTTGCGGTAGCATCTTTCCGGCTTCAATTTTTGAAAACTCTAAAACATCGTTGATTAATCTAAGCAACTGTTTGCCAGCTTTTTTTATTTCAACAATGTTCTCAGCTTGATCAGGTGTTAAGTTTTTGTCTCTGTCAAAAAGCTGAGTAAAGCCGAGAATAGCATTCATGGGCGTGCGTAATTCGTGACTCATGCTCGACAAGAATTCCGATTTCGCCCTATTGGCTTTATCGGCCATATTTTTTGCTGCAAGAATTCGCTCTTGTGAATTTTTAATTTCGGTAATATCCACATGAGCACCAGATAAAAACTCTACCTCGCCTTGCGAATTCGTGATTACATCACCTCGTGTACGAATCCACTGCCACTGTCCGGTACGATTTAAAATCCGATATTCTAAATCAAACGCTTGCGCATTTTTGACCTTCTGATAAATCTCATTCTCAACCCTGGCTCGGTCTTGAGGATGAATTCGAATTAACCACTTTCGCGTTTGGTTATTACCCATTTCCAAATCGTCGATACTAAAGCCCAACAAGGCCCAGCAACCTTGCGAGAAATTAATGGTTCTATCTTTGCGGCTCCATTCCCAAACGCCATCGTTTGATGATTCTAGAATACGTGCAAAACGAATTTGGCTTTCTCGTAACGCAAATTCAACGCGTTTTTCTTCGGTAATATCGTAATTAACACCGGCAAAGTAAATAACTTCGTTGTTTCGATTGCGAATAGAGCTGGCCTGCCCTTGCACCCAACGATATGAACCGTCGCGGTTACGCATTCTGTACGACTCGCTGTAAGGCGCATTAAATTCAAAATGCCTCTGCGCGCAGGCCGATATTTTTTCTTGGTCTTCTGGGTGAACAAACTCGTAGGCGTCATCAATAGATTTAATGCGGCCCATATCACCTAATGAATAACCCATTTCTCGCCAGAGTTGCCCTGGAAATACCCGAAAAACATTTGTTTCAAAATTCCACTCCCAATAGCCAAACCCAGAAATATTTTGCATTTTTGAGAATCGATCAGAAATATGAGCGATTTCTTTGTGACTATTTTTCTGTGAATAGGAAACACCAGCAGGAAATAAAGGAGCTAACGCGATATTACGCGATAGCGGAATATGGCGACTGACATCAATCGCTTGGCCAAGTACTGGAAATGTTGGTGAATATTTTGAATAAAGGCTTTGATTAGGTGGATTTGTTGATGGATTTTTCGAATCATCGGGCTTGTTTTTACCGGCTGCATTATCGACTGCAATAGAATCCTTCTCAGTGTTTGTTGCAGACTGAGTTAATATTGGATCACTATCGGTTTTGTCGATGTTTTTATCCATAATGACGTAATTCCAAAGTGCTGGTAATCATACAGTTACTCACCTTGCAAAGGTAAATCAAGTTGCGCAACCGAGCCTTCTGCATTTGGCTCAACAAAAACGCTCTCAAGCAAACTAACGATCTGATCAATATTCCAAGGTTTTACTAAATAAGAATAAAAATCCGAACCGGCAAAGTTAGATGCCGAATGATCCAATAAACTGGGAATTGACTTGTCTTCTAACGGAAATTCGGACATTAATTCAGGGCGAATTTTTTTACCGGCGTACTGGTTTCTTTTAGAGAAATTTTTACCTTCTTCACGGTTTGAAGACAAAGCAACTACGGGAATCGTTGCTGTTGCAGAATCCGATTTTAAAATCTCAATGATTTCTGGAGCATTCAGTCCTGGAATTTCTAAATCGAGTAAAATTAAATTAGGTTGCAGTCTTCGAGCTTTATAGACACCCAATAACGGGTCTGTCGCAACTTCGAGTTCGACGTTGTCGATATGCTCAATAAATTTCTCCATTAAACGGAGATTGGCGGTGTTATCTTCAATGTATAAAACAGTTTTTGTCGACGCTATATTAAGTTGAATACTGCGTTGTTCTTTTAAAATTTTGCCAATGGTCTCTGGTGCGACTTCAGAAAGGTCATCGCAGCGTTTTAGATGAATTTCAAAGCAGCTGCCCACGCCTTCTTGGGTATAAAAGCTGATGGCACCATGCATCATTTCAACTAGATTTTTAGTAATAACCAAGCCAACGCCACTGCCTTCGATGGTTGTTTTTTCTGCGCCCAATCGGTTAAACGGCTGAAATAATTTACCTTTTTCTTCTTCTGCAATACCAAATCCGTTGTCTTCAACGCTGATACACAGCTCATTTTCATCGAGTATAAACACTTTAATATTGACCCAACCAGAAGGCCGATTGTATTTAATACCGTTGCTAATGAGGTTTAACAAAATTTGCTTCAATCGAACGCGATCGCAGTCGGCGTATAAGGCCTCGGTCTCATCAATTTCAGAGGTAATAGAAACGCCATATTTGTTGGCTTGTGGATGGCTGAGGTTAATACAATCTCTAACAATATCACTCACTAGTGTTGGTTCATTCGTTAAAGTGATATTGCCAGATTCAATTTTAGAAAGGTCCAACACGTCGTCAATTAGTTGTATTAAATGCTCGCCAGCCTTTCTCACTTCACGCATGTTGTCGCGTTGTTGCTGAGTTAAATTATGATCGTATTCAAACAGCTGCGCATAACCCAATATGGCGTTCATGGGCGTTCTTAAATGCCGACTCATGCCCGAGAGAAATTTAGATTTTGATTGGTTTGCTTGCTCCGCCTGATCACGAGCGGCCGAGAGCTTACTTTGCGCTAATTTAATATCGGTAATATCAATATTGGTGCCCGAGATAACAATGGGTCGACCTTGAGCATTAAAACGCGCGTTGGCTCGGGTTCTAACCCATCGATAGACATTATTCTTATCGGCTATTCGATAATCAACGTCGAGAAATTTCCTGTGTTTAAGGGCCGACTTCAGCTTTACTTTAAACTTTCGTTGATCAGACGGGTGTATCCGTTTGATCCACGCAGAAATTAAACTTTCGTTCCCATCGACAAGTTCATTGACGTGTTCAAATCCCAAATGCTGAAGCACTCGCTCAGAAAACTCGACCTGAGGATTATTTGCTTTCCATTCCCAAATACCGTCGTTGGATGCGCTCATAATGCGCTGCAATCTGAGTTCCGCTTCTCTAAGTGCTTCTTGACTGGCCCTAAGATTGGTTGCATCAAAGACAACACCTACGATGGTAGCTATTCGGCCATGTTCGTCGCGAATAGAACTCCCTATAGTTGTAACCCATAAATAGTCTCCAGACTTGCGGAGCAATCTGAATGTAAAGTGTATGGGCGATTGGCGTTGCACGTGGTGACGAACGATGACTATGGATCGGTCAAGATCGTCGGGATGAATGTAGCCACGAACCTCGGTAGCGTTTTCAAGGGATTCTATGTCTTCGGTTGTGTAACCGGCGTCGAAATAGAGTTGTCCGTGGCAATGAAATGATTGGTTTGCGTAATTCCATTGCCAAAAACCGAATCCGTCGATTCCTACTAAACAACGGTAGCGTTTAACCAGAGCAATTTGCTCGTTGGTCATCTGTAGATGCTGTAACCACTGTAATTTGTGGTTGGCGCTGTTGGGTTCTAGGTTATCGGACTGCGTCATGTGAAACCGAGTATCTAACGAATTCAATCGTTCAATCTAACCCAGCTACCAACTTCAAACAACACAGAGAAAAGAAGAAATTAACTACGATTTTTAATGAGCATTTAAAATTCAAGAAAAATCCGTGGAAAAATTAGCGAGAAGTTTTTTATTCGCACAAAAAAATTACCCGAGGCTAAGCTCGGGTAACTGATTGACACAGAAGACGTAAACCAAAACGCCTCACTCTGAATCGCTTAAGGCATATCGTCAACTTCACTGCCTTCTTTCACCGGCTCAATCAGATCTTGTGGGGTTAAACCCATCAACAATAAAATGTTGGCCGCAACGTAAATCGAAGAATAGGTACCAATACCAACACCAACGATAAGCGCAATTGAGAAACCTCGAATTAATTCTCCACCCACAAAGAACAAGGCGAACAATACCAATAACGTTGTTAAAGAGGTCATAAGAGTACGACCGAGGGTTTCGTTTAACGAGATATCGATGATCTCAAGAGGACTGGATTGACGAACGCGACGGAAATTTTCACGAATTCTGTCAGCTACTACGATGGTATCGTTAAGCGAATAACCAATAACCGCAAGTACTGCGGCCAAAACCGTAAGGTCAAAATCCAAACCTAAAATTGAAAAAACACCCAGAACAATGATGACGTCGTGAATCAAGGCAACAACAGCGCCGACAGAGAATTTGTACTGGAAGCGAAATGCCACGTAACCCATAACAACAAGCAGCGCGAATAGCATTCCAAGACCGCCGTCTTCGCGAAGCTCGTCACCTACTTGGGGTCCAACAAATTCAATTCGTTTGAGCGTAACCTTACTACCATCGGCTTCAAGAACAGATATGATCTCATCTCCGAGTGACTGGTCAGAGCTGCCCTCATCTTCTTGACCAACCTGAGTTCGATCAGCGGCTTGGGAGTCTTCTGCTTGCAGACGAATAAGAATTTCTGTTTCGACACCAAAGTAGACAACCACAGCATCATCATGCCCAGCGTCAGCAAGCTGTTGGCGAACTTTTGTCAAATCGGCGGGCTTGTCGTATTCAACTTCAACTTGTGTTCCGCCGGTAAAGTCTAGGCCAAATTTGAGACCTTTTACCGATAAAGATACCAGTGAAATAATGATTAAAATTAAGGAAAAGCTCATTGCGAGCTTTCTGAATTTCATGAAGGAAATTGCGCTTTTCCCAGAAATATTTTTTGCGTTCGTTTCAGACATCGAGAGAGCCTTTTTAACCTTTTAACGCCAAACCGTTTATTTTGTTCGGCGTTGAATTATTGGGTAATGTGCAGCGGAAGAAGGGTTTAATGCCCGTCTTAAATCCAAAGTTTTTGGACTTTTTTACCACCATAAATGAGGTTCACTACGGCACGTGTCACCAAAATAGCGGTAAACATCGACGTTAAAATACCGATCATAAGTGTTACCGCAAAGCCCTTGACGGGGCCAGAACCAATACCAAATAAGATCACTGCCACAATAAATGTAGTGATGTTTGCATCTAAGATGGTCGTAAATGCGCGATCAAAGCCAGCACTGATCGCCGATTGAGCCTGCAAACCATTTTTCAGCTCTTCTCGAACTCGAGAGAAGATCAACACGTTAGCATCTACCGCCATACCCACGGTTAATACAATACCCGCTATACCAGGAAGCGTAAGCGTTGCCCCAAATATCGACATGATTGCCACGAGCAAAACAATGTTGGCGGCAAGGGCGATGTTGGCGGCAAAGCCGAAAACTCGATAACAAATGAACATGAACAACAGGACTAAGGCAAGACCAAGCTGTACCGATATCAAACCTAGTTCGATATTTTCGGCACCCAATGACGGACCAATGGTGCTTTCTTGAACAAAGAACATTGGCGCAGCCAAAGCACCAGCACGTAATAACAATGCGAGTTCAGACGCTTCTGCGGGACTGTCTAGGCCAGTAATTTGGAACTGAACACCGAGAGCGCCTTGAATTGTTGCCAAACTGATAATTTTCTTTTCAACAACTCGTTCTGAGATGATTACCTCTTCACCTTCGCTGTTGAACGACCTCTTATCTTCGGTTTTAGTCTCAACAAACAATACGCCCATAGCACGACCGATGTTATTTCGTGTCGCACGATGCATTTTGGTACCACCTTCACTATCGAGAGTGATATCAACCTTTGGTAACCCTGTTTGGAAGTCGGTGTTAGGTTTTGCGTTAGATACATTCTCACCAGTAATAATTGGCGTACGCTCTAGCCATGCGGTTCTACCAAAGCGAGAGCCTTCATCGCTGCGAAAGCCAAATTCTTCTCTCTGAGTTACTGGAGTATTGGGTTCTGCCTCTAAACGGAACTCTAGGTTAGCGGTTTTACCAATAACACGCTTAGCTTCAGCGGTATCTTGTACACCCGGTAATTCAACAACGATACGATTACGGCCTTGGCGCTGAACCAAAGGCTCGCTCACACCCAATTCGTTAACACGGTTACGCAGAGTGACTAAGTTTTGCGAAACTGCATAATCTTCGATTTCACGAATGGCAGTTTCAGACATAGTTAACTGAAGGAAGTACTTGTCGTTACGCTCGTCGGTTGTCCAAACCAACTGTGGAAATTCACTACGAACCACGCTAATAGCTTTGCTGCGTTCATCTGCATCGGGAAAACGCGCTTCAATAACATTGTTGCTGTCTGCAACTACACGGCCTTCGTATCGAGCTTCAGCTTCACGCCATTGACGACGTAACTCCGTGGCGTTGGTCTCTTGACGTTTGCTGACGGCATCTAAGGTGTCGACTTCTAATAAAAAGTGAACACCACCAGAAAGGTCAAGACCTAACTTCATTGGTGAAGCACCTAAGCTTTGTAACCAGTCGGGTGTATTAGAAGCTTGGTTTAGCGCCACAACGTAATCACGGCTTAGCGCAAGTTGCACGGTTTCACGCGCTTCTCGTTGAACTTCTGCCGACGCAAATCGAATTAATATCGATTTTTCGCCAAGCGTCTCGCCAAAATAAGCAATTCCCTTGTCATCTAATGCTTTTTTGGCTTTTGTGAGTGCAGTCTGATCAACCACTAGGCTACTGGACTGTCCAGTAATCTGAATAGCAGGATCAGGTGAATAGAGATTGGGGGCTGCGTAGATAAACCCCAAAACGATCACAAGCAGGATCAGTATGTATTTCCACAGCGGGTAACGGTTGAGCATTAGTCAGTTCCATCAGACTTTGCAAACAAAGCCAGTTTTTCTTCGAATATTACTGTTGAACGACAGAAGTACTGGTCAAATCGTTATAAAGAGTCAACACAATACATCTAGCGCTACTTAAAGGGCTTGGATTATAACCATATAAATAAAAGCTTTTACAAAATTAGGCTGAAAAATTTTATATCAAGCCCTGTGCTTATCGAATTGCCTAAAGAATGTCGTTATTGAGCGCCTGCGGCTGAAAATGCTTGGCAAACTCTGGTCGTTCGATTCGCTGTTCAGCATAAAACTGTTGTACGAATTCATCTAAACGATGCTCTTCGATGACTAATCTTAACCGAGACATGAGTGTCTGATAAAAGCGTAAATTATGAATGGTGTTTAATTGAGCACCTAAAATTTCGCCACACTTGTCTAGATGATACAGATAACCACGACTGAAATTCTTACAGGTGTAGCAATCACATTGGCTATCTAAAGGATTGGTATCGCCGCGATGTTTGGCGTTACGAATTTTGATAACACCTTCACTGGTGAATAAATGCCCGTTACGCGCATTACGCGTTGGCATTACACAGTCAAACATATCAACGCCACGTAAGACAGACTCAACAATATCTTCGGGCTTGCCAACGCCCATCAAATAGCGGGGTTTATTCGCCGGCATAGTTTCTGGAAGATAATCCAGAACCTTGATCATTTCTTCTTTGGGCTCACCAACCGAGAGTCCGCCAATGGCGTAGCCATCGAAGTCGATATCGGTTAGGCCGTTTAAAGAAATCTCGCGAAGATTTTTATACATGCCGCCCTGAATGATTCCGAATAATGCCGAAGGACTATCACCATGAGCGATTTTGCTGCGTTTAGCCCAACGAAGAGAAAGCTCCATGGAGGTTTTTGCTTCTTCTTCGGTTGCAGGGTAAGGCGTACATTCGTCAAAAATCATGACGATATCAGAACCCAGATCACGTTGAACTTGCATGGATGTTTCTGGATCGATGAATACTTTACTGCCATCGATTGGCGATCGAAAGGCAACACCCTCCTCAGTGATTTTTCGCATATCACCAAGACTAAACACTTGGAAGCCACCAGAATCCGTAAGGATTGGTTTTGACCATTGCATAAAGTCGTGTAAGTCGCCGTGTTTTTTAACGACTTCTGTACCCGGGCGAAGCATAAGGTGGAAAGTATTGCCTAGAATAATATGCGCGCCTATTTCTTCAACATCTCGCGGCAACATACCTTTTACCGTGCCGTAGGTGCCAACGGGCATAAAGGCTGGAGTTTCAACCACACCGCGTGGGAATTTCAAACGACCTCGACGGGCATTACCATCAGTGGTATCGCATTCAAACGACATAAAGCACTGGCGGGAAGTATTGGGAGTATTTTCTAATTCAGTCACTCAACTGCTCAATAATCTTGTTTAGGGTTAATCTGGGAAAGCTCTGGTTAACTCACGGGCTTAAACTGGACGCTGTTTGGTAACAAACATCGCATCGCCATAACTAAAAAATCGATACTGCTCTTCAATTGCAACACGGTAGGCAGTTTTTGTATGTTCAATACCTGCAAATGCAGAAACCAGCATAATTAGAGTTGATTCGGGTAAATGGAAGTTAGTTACCATGGCATCGACGGTTTTAAATTCATATCCCGGATAAATAAAGATATTGGTATCACCTGTCATGGGATTGATGGCCCCTGTTGAAGAAGCACTTTCCAAACATCGTACGCTGGTAGTACCAACGGCAATAACTCGATTACCCCGAGCCTTAGCTGCTCGAACTTGCTCGCACAAATGCTCATCGACTTCGATCCATTCACTGTGCATGGTGTGTTCTTCAATTTTTTCGACCTTTACAGGCTGAAACGTACCGGCACCAACGTGCAAAGTAACAAACCCTAGCTCTACCCCTTTACTCTTTAAACTTTCTAATAGCGACTGATCGAAATGCAATCCCGCCGTTGGTGCCGCGACCGCACCTTTTTTATCATCGCGACTGTATACCGTTTGGTAACGTTGCCGATCGGACTCGTCGTCTTCACGCTGAATATAAGGTGGCAGCGGAATGTGCCCAATGTCTTCTAGAACACTAATAAAGGAATGCTCTTTAATTTCGAGCTTGAACAGATTTTCGGCTCGACCTACCACGTTAATCACAGCACCATTTTCAAGATGCAATTGACTTCCAGGTTTTGGCGAACGACTAGAACGTACATGCGCAAGAGCAGTATCATCACCAGTAATACGTTCAATTAATATTTCGACCTGGCCACCGGTTGATTTTTTACCAAATAAACGGGCGGGAATGACTTTGGTGTTGTTGAAAACCATCAAATCGCCGGGAGAAACCATTTCAAGAATATCGGTAAAAATCCGATGTTGAAGACTACCTGTATTACCATCCAGAACGAGTAGCCGACTCGATGTGCGTTTCTCAAGCGGTTTAGAGGCAATGAGTGCTTCAGGTAGATCAAAGTTAAAATCTTGACGCTGCATAAATTACATTAGGCTAACCAGTTAAAAGCGGCACAGCCTATCGAAAATTTGTCGTATTTGCGAGGCTTGTGTTTTTAGACGGCCAACAACTCGAAAGATGCTTTTAATTTCTTAAACGAATGAATTTTGCAAACTAGATCGCGTCGTTGATGTGCGCTCTGGAGTTAGGTAGTTAATAGATACAGATTGATTAAAAACCCGCCACACTTAAAGCAGAGTGCTATTCTTTCGAAAGAATTTTCGTAAAACTATTGACGGCATCAAAACCGTAGTTATAATACGCCCTCCTTCGCAGTGCAGCTACAAACAAGTGCTAACATCTTGTTTATTAAGTAAAAATTTCTGTACTCACGATGTGCCAGAGTGGTGAAATTGGTAGACACAGGGGATTCAAAATCCCCCGCCCTTAAAAGCGTGCCGGTTCGAGTCCGGCCTCTGGTACCATGCAAATACAAGTTTTGGTTTGTCGAAAAGCAAAGCATTTCTCGTATTATTTTTATCTTTCTTCAAGTTATTTCTTAGCAACAATAATTCGCTACTGCCAGATTAGGTTCCCCTTTAATAGAAATAAAACTTACTGTTTACACCTAGAACAGTTGAAAATATTCGTTAATTTTTTGGATAAAATTATCTTGTTATCACGTGCCAAATGGCCACAGCGCAAGTAATAGTTTAAAGAAGAAAATGAAGAGCCACAAAGTAAGCTTCGGCTCCTTATACATAGAAATATCTAGTAGTTTTCTTTTATCAATATACGCCCGTTCGAAACCGTAAATGTAACCTCAGGGTCATAAGCTGTATCTCGCCATCGGCCCATAACTCCATCAGCTTGATTCATTCTCCAAATAATATTACTCCCCTGTATTTTACAATCGTAATAGAAACGCTTTCCATCACTAGCACGAATTTGATTAATTCTTACCATGCTACCTTTATCAACTGCCTCATTTTGATCACCACGCATTGTAGAGAGGTATTGAATCGCAGCTTTACATACGTCCACCTTGGTAACACCACTCAGAACCGCAGGAGCAGGTGTAGTATTAGGAGCAGGATCAGATCCGCTGAGCCCGATAACTATAATAAGAATGAATACAGCGCTCCAAATCCACACAACCGAACTCACTTCCCGGATGGGTAAGTCCAGCCCTCTCGGCCCCGTTTTATAACCCTTCAAACATTGAATAAATAACTTATATTGAGCACATGATAGCTTTAGACGAGCATCAATTTTTTCATTAAACGAAACATCTACTACAACGAATTTTTCATCTTCACTAACTAAACTTACTTTTGAAATCTCTCGAAATGGATAAATCGAAAGAGTTAAGACCCCAGTAAAGAAGCGCTCTTTTACGACATCAAACTCAAGAAAGTTGCCAACCAATTGCCCACTCAAAACTTCTACATTCTTCACTTAATGATCCCTCACATTAATATCCTGTCTAAATATTATATCGTATTAGTAAATTAGAATAGTTTTTATAATAAACATCTAAAATATAGTAAATCGAATAGAGAAACTTGATCAAGTAATAAGCATATAGATAAACACTTTAATAACACTAAGAACAAAAAATACCTAACTGATATTTCAAAATCAAAAAACTTGATTACCGTAGTTGGTACGATCTGAATTAACACGCCAACACTCGGATATAGCTACAATGTAATTTTATTAAACTTCTATTCATCTTAGTTAAAGTGTAGAATTTAGTATTGAAGTTGAGACTGTACCTGTTTTGTAAACGCAGACAAAATCACGCAGTTAGTAAGTCCTAATCTACTAATACCGGTAATATAAAGGTGTATTGTGTTGACCGTACTGCGTACAACCTCTGGTACCATAAATAGTCCCTCTTTACAGTATCATCTTGCTTTAATACCCGTTACCTTATCCAAGATTACAAATCCAATGTAAATAATTCATTTAAAACCTTTAATAACCAGGTTTTTTGTGGCTAATTTGTAAATTTAATCCTTTTCTTGAAACATCCAATCGCCAAATTAAACCGGTATACGTATTAATTCTGATATTTTTTGGTCATTACACTCAGCTCATTGCCTATTTATTAAAGATAATCCCTGTATCATTTCATTGGCATGAAGGTTGTTTAAGTTGATGGCAACAAATTGTCTAACTCTCCTAACGTCAAAGAAGTAAAACTTATGGCATGCAGACCACATCCTACTGGCGGACACCGCGCTTATAAAAAAATCAATGGTGTTGAGGTGCAAATATATTCCAGAGATCGCAAAATTGCCGAAGCTAAACAAAGAGAATTAGATGCTCTTGCGGCATTGAAACCAACGAGAGTATTTTCTAATTGTGGACGCTTGATAGGATTTAGAATTCGCCAGCACAGAAACGGTGGAATTAATATGGAGATGCAATTGAAGAATCACCGAGGAACCAAGAGTTTATCGGCGAACAGTTTTGAAACGGTTTGGAAATGGGTTAGAGATAACTGGAAAACCGGACATAATCTTACATCAGGAGATGTTGCCTCTTATACGACCGAGCTAAAGTCAGCAAAAAGAATTTACCTACAAGATCTCGCCAAAATTACTCAATAAAGCCAAAATTACTAAATAAAAAAGTAACTATCTGCAACGCGAATAAACTTATTTAACCGCGTGAAAAGCTGCTCATAATTTTTCTTCGCACAACTCATTGAGTATTTACGCGATAAATTTCGATTACACAAAGTTATAGAACACAGAAAGCCTTTGGTCGTGTCGAGATATGGCTGCGCCGCAAGAAGTAAAGAGTTTTATTATTCTTGCGGCTTGAGATCCGGCCAAGCAGCTTTCAGGTAACGCATCATCGACCATAACGTTAGCACGGCCGCTGAATAAAGAGTTATATAACCGATCCAAGTCATGTAGACATTGACGCCGGGGCGGAATAATAACAACACGATAATAGATATCATTTGGCAGGTTGTTTTTACTTTACCAATAGTAGAAACGGCAACCGTTTTGCGCTTACCAAGTTCGGCCATCCATTCCCGTAACGCCGAAATTACAATTTCTCTGCCCACAATTACAACCGCAGGAATCGCGAACCAAGGGCTGCCATGCACTTCTACCAGCAACACCAGCGCAACCGCAACCATCAGTTTGTCTGCAACGGGATCTAAAAAAGCACCAAACGGCGTACTTTGATTGTACTTTCGCGCGATATAGCCATCAGCCCAATCGGTTATTGCGGCTATCGAAAAAATCAGTGCTGAAAAAAACGCACTCGTTTTGAAAGGTAAATAAAAGACAAGTATCAGGGCAGGAATTAATACAATTCTCAGGAGTGTGAGTTGATTTGCGAGAGTCATGCAGATATTTCTTGTACTTCTATAGTGGACTGGTTTTTAAGTTTAACAGAATATTGGCACAAGTAATCTACTCCCAATATTACGAATAAAATCTTTTGACAATAATAATGATCACTCTAACGTTAAGCGCTAAAGATTACGACATGCGTACGCCGTGATAAATCTCCTCGGCAAGGCTTTTGCTGATACCCGGTACCTTGGCTAAATCTTCAATGCTTGCGCCTTTTACACCTTGTAAACCACCAAAGTGCTTAAGCAACTCTTGCCGACGTTTTGCACCTATACCGGGGATTGATTCTAGCGTTGATGTCTTACGAGCTTTGTCGCGTCGATTACGATGTCCGGTAATGGCAAATCGATGAGCTTCGTCGCGTATCTCTTGCAACAAATGAAGTGCCGCTGAAGTAGAGTCTAGGGTTAGCTCTCGACTTCCGCCATCGACAATCAGTGTTTCAAAACCAGCCTTTCGCGTCGTTCCCTTGGCAATACCAACTAACTCAACACCGCTTACGCCTAGTTCTTCTAAGACCTCTTTTGCGATATTAAACTGACCTTTACCGCCGTCGACCAACAGAATATCTGGCATTTTGTCTTCGCCTTCTCGCAAGCGCTTATAGCGACGAGTCAACGCCTGACGCATAGCTGCATAGTCATCACCAGCGGTTATATCACTGATATTAAAACGACGATAATCAGAGGGATTGGCACCACCTTGGTCAAAAACAACACAAGATGCCACCGTTCTCTCTCCAGAGCTGTGGCTGATATCAAAACATTCCATACGCGAAGGAAGCTCCGATAAAGACAAAGCGTCTTGTAAGGCTTCGTACTTTTTCTGAACTTTATCGTGACTACTAATCCTCGATAAAATATTTTGTTGAGCCGACTGTAACGCCAACTGTAACCATTTCAAACGCTGGCCACGCACATTATGTTTAATAGCAACTTTTACAGAACGTAATTGTTTTAGTGCCTCGCTCAGAGCCGCCTCGTCTTCAATCTCACAAGGTAATAATACTTCCGAGGGAACTTCACGGTTGGTATTTGCTAAATAAAATTGTGGTAAGAATGCCGATAAGACTTGGTCAACACTTTGCCCAAGCTTCTCTTGGGGGAAGTAACTCTTACTACCCAGCACTCGACCGTTTCTAATAAATAAAACGTGCACACAAAAGCCACCCCTAGCCTCTGCAATCGCAAATACGTCGGCATCACCCTGTTCGCCCTCAACGACTCGATCAGCCTGGATTTGTCGCAAAGAAGCAATTTGATCGCGATAGTCGGCGGCTTTTTCGAAGTTCAATTCACGAGCAGCCTGTTCCATTTGCTCGGCGAGTTCGTTGAGCAGTTGCTGACTCTTACCGTCCAAGAACAATTCCGTAAAGTGTACATCTTTTGCGTAATCGGATTCAGAAATCAAATTCACACAAGGCCCGGTGCAGCGGTTAATTTGATACTGTAAACAAGGACGCGATCTATTTTTAAAAACACTGTCTTCGCACTGGCGAATTCGAAATGTTTTTTGTAGAAGATTCAGACTCTCACGTACCGAACTCACATTCGGAAAAGGTCCGAAATAACGTCCTTTCTTTTTTTTGGCGCCTCTATGCAAGGCTATTCTTGGATATGAATCATTAGACGACAAAAATACGTAAGGATAGGACTTGTCATCCCTTAATAGAATATTGTACGGAGGACGTTGCGATTTAATAAGATTCTGTTCGAGAATTAGGGCCTCAGTTTCAGTCCGCGTAAGAGTGACTTGAATACTGGCAATTCTCTTAACAAGAGCTTCTGTTTTTGGTGTTAGTCCGGTCTTTCGGAAATAACTAGAGAGACGGTTTTTGAGATTCTTAGCCTTTCCTACATACAAAGGTTGACTATTAGAATCAAACATTTGGTAAACACCAGCGTCAACGCCAATGTTAGCCAAAAAACGTTTGTGATCGAATATGTTATTTAGGGAGCTATCTGTTTCAGTCATGGCGCGATAATAGCGCGATCTTCAACGGCAAAATAGCGTTATGTATTCAAGAGAAAAGAGATTTTAATTGGCTTCCATTCCAACGGTTATTCAATCTCAACATCAAGCACGCCATGCTTTACCGCTAACAATGCCAACTCTACATCACTGCTAATTTCAAGCTTATCAAAAATGCGATAGCGATAACTGTTTACGGTTTTTGGGCTGACGTTAAAGGTATTTGCAATGGCTTGAGGTTTTTGTCCGTTAGCGATCATGAGCGCGGTTTGTAACTCTCGCTCTGATAATTTCTCAAAGGGAGTACGCGTATCTTTGGCATAACTTTTTAGTGCCATTTGTTGAGCAATGTTGTTGCTCATGTAGTGCTTGCCTTTATGAACGGTTTTTATGGCCATCACCATTTCATCAAGTGCAGTCCCTTTTGTCAGATAACCATAGGCACCGGCCTGCATCAGCCGACTTGGATACATAGCATCGTCTAACGCTGTTACCACAATAACACGCAAACCTTCGTGCGCATTGATTAACTTTTTAGTAGCTTCTAGTCCGCCAATTCCTGGCATTTTGACATCCATCAAAACGATATCTGGTTGAAGCTCACGTGCAAGAACAACGGCTTTTTCACCACTGTCGGCCTCACCTACCACATCAAAACCGTCAATATCACCGAGCATGCGCACAAAGCCGGTTCTTACTAAGTCGTGGTCGTCCACCACCAAAATTTTAATCACGTTATTGACCCCAACACGCAACAAGCTTATTTAATTGACTCAAACTAGTGCTGACCTGATTCGAATTTAATGTTTAGTGTTATGCGTTAAATTCAGATAAACATATCGATTAACGCACCTTCAAAATTCCGTATTTATCTTGTCCTAGTAGCTTTATTTTATAGTAGCTTAAACGGTTTAGTCAGAATGTTTTTAACAGTGCTTTGGCAATTTTCCTAACATACATGCTTTGTGAATCTATCAATAAAATCTTAGATTGTGAATTTTTCGGATGCCATGGAAGTAAGCAATCCCAAATTGATTCAAAATTTTATACTAAAAAACATCCGATTTAGGATAAAAACAGATTCTAATCTTAACGGATTAACAAAACTTTTACTTCTATCTCGCCTATTACACTACTACAAACCAAATCTGGTAGAAACGTGTTTAAAATTCTTTCGCTAGGAAATTTTTTGCCCGTTTGAGAAACACCCTGTTTCACAAGTTGAATGAACGGTCTATTTTTATTGTTATCATGTTAATAATTGCCGTAAGCATAGCAAATCATATTCTCACAAAGTTTGGTATTGGCTTTTAGAATGACATGAATTCACAACAACTGTTTTGCGACTCAACTTTTTTAACAGATACACTAAAAACGATAATTGAGACAATTTCATATTTAGTTTTTTTTAATTAGGTTGATTTAATGTTTTTTTGTTCACAAATTCTAAGGCGCCCAATAATAAGCAATATTTTTCTAACGACGACTTATTGGGTGCACCATATCTGAAAATAATCTCAACTTTGTTTCTTCCAGATTAAAATAGAATTAAATAAATCGGATAATTTCAGCATTTTCAGCTTTATACATTGTAAGCATTCGGCTATTACAACGCATTTCGACAAAAATTGGCGGAGCTCACAACTGAGTTTGAATATTCTGATTTAGATATGTGATTAACGCTTAACGTTAATAGTGGGCAGACAAAATGATCGCTCAAATTGTATATTCAAAAATACTCTATCGAGCCGTGTATGAATTACGACGAGCTATTTATAAATTTATGGAAAATAGTATGTCGAAAATAATAAAAGTGTTTGATTAAGCCCGCTTTGATTTAATGAGATGATAACAATTGACATTTCAACCTCTAATTTATTCACCATTTCAATCACTTATCATTATTGAGATTGACTAGACATACCTGTGCTATGGCGAACCTTGGCTTAATCAGAATATTCAGTAAAGTCAGTAAATTTGGGCGTATCGATTTAATTGCATTTTTGCAACGTTAAATTTTTAAGGTTGGAAAGATCGTGGGTTCTACTTCAAGAAAAATCCCATACTGTTTTAATACATCACGTTGAATTTCTTCATACAAAGCTCGAACATCACTCGGGACCGCTCCGCCGTGATTAACCATGACTAGCGCTTGATGTTCATGCATACCGACGGTATTCAAACACTTACCTCGCCATCCAGCTTGATCGATTAACCAGCCGGCAGCTATTTTAAAATCATCACCGAAAGCAAAACTGGCAATATTTGGAAATTTTTCTTTTAATTCAACAAAGGTAGGTTTTTGCACAACAGGATTTTTAAAAAAACTACCAACGTTGGGTAGGCGCCGCGGATCGGGGAGTTTTGAATTGCGCAAAAAACAAACTCGATCAAAAATCGCTCTTTGTGAAATGATTGGCTGATCTGCTGAAAAAAAATCTTTTAAACCCGGATACTCAAGCGTGGGTTTGGCGGTACGGGAAAGCTGAAAGGTAACATCTAAGATAACGTATTGATCTTTCCATTGTGATTTAAATCGACTTTCACGGTAACCAAAATTGCAGTCTTGTTTTGTGACAATAATTTCTTGGCACGAGTATCGATCTAATAAGGTTGCACTGAAAAAACAAGATTCAACTTCAACACCGTACGCACCGATATTTTGAACCGGAGCTGCGCCAACGGTACCGGGAATCAATGCCAGATTTTCGAGGCCCCAGAAATTGTTCGCAACCGAATATTCGACAAAATCCGACCAGTTCTCACCAGCACCGACAGTGATATAAACGTTTTTGTCATCACTAGATGTTACCCGAGTGCCTTTTATCCTATTGATAAACACAGGAACATCTAGATCTCCAAGAAGCAAAACATTACTTCCACCACCCAGTAAGATAAAGTCGGAACCGTTTTTTTCTATCTGTCGTTTAAGCGCATCAACATGATCGAATTCAAAAATGCAGGGGGCAGATACATCTAACTGGAAACTGTTGTAGGTTTTCAGTGAAATTTTAGGGCTGTTGCTATTAGTCACAAGTTTTAATCAAATAATCAATAAATCCATGGCTTGCCGATTCAATCAAATCCAAGACGTGATCGAATCCTTCACTACCGCCATAGTAAGGATCAGGAACCTCAGTTTCTGAAGAAGGAGAAAAATCCAAAAATAACCCTAGATGGCCTCGAAAATTGTTCAAAGACGACAAATTGCGAAGATTGCGTAGGTTGTCATTATCCATGGCTAAAATGAAATCAAATTGAGAGAAATCTTGATTCGATACTTGCCGAGCTCTTAAAGAAGATAAATCGTACCCACGCGTACGCCCTGCCGCTATCGCTCTAGAATCCGGCTGGCTACCAATGTGCCAAGCACCTGTGCCCGCAGAATCGATACTCATATCGCGTAACAGACTACCTTCATTCATTCGGTTCACAATAATCTGCCTAAACACTGCCTCTGCGGTCGGTGAGCGGCAGATATTTCCCAAGCAAACAAATAAAACCGAAAGCGGTGATTTTACAGATTTCATAACAACTGAACTGGGACTAGGTTTGTTAAACTGATGGCGTTTTTTTCAACAGCCAAACGATGCTGCAATCAACGCAAAAAGGCGCGCAATTTTTCAAGATCTTCAGGCGTGTCAATTCCACCTGGCACAGGCTCACAGGAAGTTTCAATGTGAATTTTCTTGCCGTGATCGATTATTCGCAATTGCTCAAGGCTTTCGTAGCGTTCTAAAAGTGATACCGGCCAACTTACGAACAAATTCAACAAGCTTACTCGATACGCATAAATGCCTAAATGACGCAGACAGGGATAATTCTCTGGCAGAACTTTTTCGCTAGCGAAAGCATCTCGCGGCCAAGGTATTGGAGCTCGACTAAAGTAATGTGCGTAGCCTTCTTGGTCTGCAACTACTTTAACGATGTTTGGATTTAGAAAATCATCTACCGAGTCAATGGGCTCTGCCAAGGTTGCCGCAAGTGCATCTTTAGCGCCTGCTAAATTGCGCGCAACTTGGTCAATGACCGAAGGCGGAATCATGGGCTCATCGCCTTGTACATTGACGACAATATGCTGGTCATCCAAATTCAAAAGATTAGCGGCTTCTTGTAATCGATCTGTACCAGACACATGATTTGCACCGGTAAGAATAACCTCACCGCCGAAGCTCTCAACATGATCAAATATTCGGGAGTCATCAGTAGCGATACACACTCTAATCGCACTACTTTGCTTTGCTTGCTCGTAAACTCGTTGAACCATGGTTTTACCATGAATATCAACCAATGGTTTGCCGGGAAATCGAGTCGACGCAAATCGGGCTGGAATGATTACCGTAAAATCACTCATCTGCTGGTAATTACCTTTTTAAAGATTGTCTATTAGCGCCCACGACTGCTTTGAAGCGCTTGAATTTTAGTGACTAGATGATCGAAAAATGGCGTCGAGAAGCTCGCATAAACATTAAGGTAAAACCAATCTTCTTCGGCAAAACCAAGACATTTTACTGCGTCTTTCTCCGTCATCAGAATTGGAGAATGCAAAGTGGCAAAATCCTTTTTCTGATATCGATAATGATCAGGAAAAATATGTTCGTTATAGCTTATAGAAAGCGATGATAGCGTATCAAAAAATCGTTGCGGATTGCCAATTCCCGTTACTGCCGAATAGGTCTTCAACCTTGGAAATTCCTTCAATGGGATAGAGTCACCACTTTTTAACGCAATGAACGTGTTTGGTTGAATGGTTGCGCAGTGAAGATCTCGATTATTAAGATACGACTCGACGCTATATCTTTCTTTAAAATTATCGACGGCCCCTTGGTTGCCGTTGATAACGATAAAGTCAACATCGCTTAAGCGATCCAAAGGTTCTCGTAAGGGGCCCGTTGGCAAGCACTGCTGATTTCCAAATCCCCTTTGACCATCGATAACGCACACCTCGATATCACGTTCGAGTTCATAGTGTTGTAGGCCATCATCACTTAACACAACATCAACAGACGAGTTTGACAGTAAAGCTTCGAGGGCACGGCGGCGTTTTGGATCAACCCAAACATCACAACCCGTAGCCATAGCAAGTAATTTAGCTTCGTCACCGCATTGTGTAACTGATGTGTTCTCTGTCACCTGCAGTGGATATCGGTCGTTCGAACCTCCATAACCACGGGCCACAATACCTACGCGCAAGCCGGCTTTATGAAGAGATTTTGCGAGAGAGATTAAGATTGGCGTTTTGCCGGTACCGCCGACGGTGATGTTGCCCACAACGACAATAATAGGACCTTTCTGTGGTGATTTACGCAATCGGCGACGCTTACTGATGTGATGGTGCGATAAGTATTCCAGCGGTTTGAGCGCATAGGTCCAAGGAATGCGCCCATACCAACTGGCATTTACGGCTTTTTCAAGCCAGGTTTTTATGCCACTCATCGATTAAGGATTACTCTATCCAGCAGGAGAACGTGTGGTAATACTCAAGTGCGAAAAACCGAGCTGCCCTGCTACATCCATAGCCGTTACAACAGCTTGGTGCGGAGTATTGGCGTCAGCTGTAATGACCAACGGACGCGTCAAATCGCCAGACGATTCTTCTGAGAGCGCACGTTTGAGAGTGGGAATTTTACTGTTCACAAGCGATTGACCATTAATCGCATAGCTGCCATCGCGACCGATTAATATCTCAATAACCTTAGGTTGTTCGGTATTAGGCTCTGCGCTGGCTTCGGGTAAATCAACTTTTAGATGCGTTTCTTTAGTGAAAGTAGTAGAAACCATAAAAAAGATGAGCAACAAAAATACGACATCAATTAATGGTGTCAAATTGATGGAATCTTCGGCATTGGACTGGCGTTTAAACTTCAACTTACTACTCCTTTGAGCTTAAACAACCTTAACATCGACTTTTCGGTCGCCATGAATCGCATCTACCAGCTTAACAGCTTCTTGCTCCATGGTGACGACAAGAGAATCAATGCGACGCTGGAAAAATCTGTGTGCCATCATCGCGGGAATAGCGACACACAAACCCGCAGCGGTTGTGATTAACGCTTCGGAGATGCCTCCTGCTAAAGCACCGGTGTTGCCTGCTCCTTGAATCATAATCGCAGTAAACACATTGATCATACCGATTACTGTACCTAAAAGACCCAACAGTGGTGCCACAGCAGCAATAGTTCCCAACAGTCCTAGATAACGCTCCATATCATGAATGACCGAGCTTGCAGCTTCTTCGATACTGTCTTTCATCACGTCACGGCCGTGGCGAGAATTACTGATCCCAGCAGCCAAAATTGCACCAAGAGCAGAGCCATACTTAAGCTCTTTTAGGGTATCTGCGGTCATTTTCTTTTTAGAGATGCTCTCCCAAACTTCACCAAGCAAGTGTTTGGGCGCTATTTTTTGAGGTGATAACGTCCAATATCGCTCAAAAGTAATGCCTACAACCGCAAGCGAACACAAAATTATTGGCAACATCAACCAACCACCAGCGGCGATGACTTCAAACACTTGTTAATCCCCCAACCTTCAAACTGATAAATAATAGGCATGGTCAAAACACCCGCCACGCTATTTTTTGCTGTTAAAACAAGCGATTGGCTTATTTAATTTCGGGCTGGGACTTTAGCACAGCAAATTAGTTCACCCAATACTAATCAAGCTCATACCAAAACCGTTTGTGATTTTTGCGATAGCCGTTTACAAGAAGCTGATTGGATTGATCGACTGTGATGATGATTGCGCCATCGACTGCAGTATTCCACAACTGAGCGTTAGGAAGGTGCTGACGAATACGCTGAATGACTTTTTCGGAAGGATGCCGATAAAAATTACCAAAACCGGAGCTAAATACGATGTGTTTTGGTTGTAACGCGTGCAAAAATCTTAAACTGGAAGATGAGTTACTGCCGTGATGCGCGGCCATAAGCACATCTATTTTCGGTAAACCGGCTTGTTCGAGCTTCCATTCAACAGATTTACTGATATCGCCAGCAAATAAAATGGTGAAATCGTTGTATGAGACCAGTAGTACACACGAAGCATCGTTAGCTTTATCGGCAATAAAGCTCTTATCTGGCCACAAAATCTTAAAACTTACGTTTCCCGAGCGCCAAGACTGCCCTTTTTGACACGATTGCGCCGGAAGAAAATATCGATGCGGTTCACCCACGTAAGTGTTATCGACACTAACAGATGCTATCTCACTCAAGTGCTCGGCTAGATAGGAGTGATCTTCATCCCCATGGCTGATCACTAAATTATGAATCCGATCAATGCGATTAAACTTTAAATAGGGCGTTAATACGGCCTCTATAGCGGATGAACTTTCACCAAACCTAGGACCGGTATCGTACAAATGATGTTCAAAGGAATGAACATCACTGGCCTCGATTCCTCGATCTAGGTCGGTAATAGTTTGCGTGGTAGTTTGCATGGTAGTTTGCGTAGTAATTAACGCAGAAAAACCTTGCCCAACGTCGAACACAACGAGCTTGAGCGGATTCGATTCATATGCTGGAAACCATAAAACGATCAGAATCGAACCAATCAACGCTAATTTATGCGGAAAGCTCCAAATCGGGAGCAATAATGCAACCACAATCGCTAACGAGAATACCCAGTTTAGTGTTGGTACCACTCCTAATCCCACATAAAAAGATCTGTCTGACTGCCCGCTGAGCTGTCCCGAAAAAGCATAACTTTCGGTAAAGTTTAAACTTGCGAGCGTATCCAAAAACATCCAAAACCCAGTAACAGCGAAGTTCGTTAACTGAATGCTCCATTCAAACAGCACAGTTTCTGGTGATAGAAAAGCAAGGCATGAGCTAATTAAGGTCAGAGGTACTAATAAAAGAGAAACATAAGGAATAGCGATGAGGTTTGAGAACCAAGAAGCAACGCTAAACGTTTCTGTCGTTAAAACCAGAGGAATTAACATCATAAAATAAATGCGAGTTTGTAATCCTACAAATAGGCCTAGCTTTGAATGATGTCTCTGGGTTAATAACGTGGTTAAGATTACAAATACAACACCAAACGATAAGACAAATCCTATCTGATGCATTGCGAAGGGATTGTTGATCAGCACCAACAACATTGATAGCCAGTAACCGAACCATATCTGGCGGATACGCCCACACACTAACAATAAACCAGCGACCACTACCATGATCATAGCTCGCTGGGTGGGCAACGAATAGCCAGCCAACAAAGCATAGGCAAGCGTGCAGAGCACAGAACAAACGACGGGAATTACCAGTGGGTACCGCCCAACGAAAGTCCCAAAAATTCTGGCAATGCCTTGTCCCAACCAAAAGCCCAGCGCTGCGATCAGGCCAACATGCAGCCCAGATATTACCAATAGATGTAAGGTTCCGGTCTGCTTTAAAACTTCCCAATCGTGATCATCCAACAGGTGATCATCGCCGATACTTAATGCCAAGATGGCCGCCAAATTCCGTTTCTCAGAGAGTACCGGAAGCAGTTTCTGCCTTAACTGGTAACGCAATTGATTAAAAGTAATTTTTATGGATTGGCTGAGTGATCGAGCCAATCTTCGCTCATAGGGATAAATATCAAGTATGTAACCGGTGGCAATATACCCTTCACTTAGCAGCCACAGCTGATAGTCATGGCCTGCAGGATTCGCCAAACCTCTAGGCCGCTTTAGCTTAGCCTGAATGCAGAATTGGTCTGCGGGCTTCAAATGTTCAAAAAATTGTTTTTGTGAGGCTGCTTGATCTGGGTCTTGAAACTCTGAGCTCCAAGTAAGGCGAATACTACCGGCCACAGAATAGGTAGACTGGAGGTCTAAATTACTAGAATTTACACACGAAGACCTAGATAACTCGTTAACATATATAGATATTTTGAAATTATCTTGGTTCTCTTCGGGCAGATCAGCCAAATCACTAATCCAACCGGTCAACCATATAGCTTCACGGTCTAATGCTTTAGGCAGTTGTCGATCAATGACCTGTTGCGACCTCCAACTAGCGATCACCACACCAATCAATACACATACAGCAGAAAGCAAGATACCTCTTAAAATTGAACTGGGATTTGTTCTCCCCAGCAGTAAACTTATAACTATGGCCACCGAACACAGTGTGATGTCTGGCAATTTGGATAAAAATCCGGTGACTACGTAACCAGAATTAACCAGTGCTAACCGAAATGACCATGATGAAATGAAAGGAGGTAGTGCGGCGCTTCTTACAAACACCTTACTGTCTTTTTGAGTTCTTGGGTTTACGTCAATCATCTAGCCAACTTCAAACGTCATTGAAAGTTGGGTACGGAGTTTAAACTTTGGAATAAAAGATCAATATGCAATCATATTGTGTATTTAAGAGCACCAAAATCTGTAAAAACTAAACTTTATACTTGATCGGACTTCATATGATTGGAATTTAGACTCAAAACCTGAACAGGTTTTAACCATCCGATGGTTTTTAAAGGTATTCGGTCAGGTTACGGTAGAAGTCGTAATTCCTTTCAGTGCATAATACGCGCCCCTGTTAGAGCCAACGAATTTATAATGGCGAAGAAATTTTTAAAAAGATGGATGCCCGACCCCGCTAAAGTCAAACAAATTCCTGGCTTTTCATTTTTGGGTGACATTCTTCACGATCCCAATCTATTTCATCTGAATAGACATTCCGTTTCCGTTGCGTTTTTTGCTGGTTTATTTTGCATGTTACTGCCCTTTCCAGGACAGTTAATCGTTGGCGCAATATTGGCAGTTGTTGCAAGGTGTAATCTACCCATCACCATCGGCCTTATTTGGATCAGCAACCCGCTCACCTTTGGCCCTATCTTTTTCACCACCTACTTAATAGGCACATGGATATTAAACACTCCCGTTCACGAATTTACGTTTGAAATGAGTTGGGATTGGTTAGTCAATGAAGTCGGCAAGATATGGGCGCCTTTATTTGTAGGCTCCGTATTGAGTGGTTTGGTGCTAGGTGCCTTTGGCTACCTAGCAATGCAAGTATTGTGGCGCTGGAACGTGATTCGCAGTTGGGAAAAACGTAAAAAAGATCGCGAAGAGAGAAACAACGCCAACAATGCTTAATCGTAACGCAATGCTTCAGCTGGCTGAATTCTACTAGCTCGCCAGGCCGGATAAATCGACGCAATTAAGCTCAAAATCAACGCGGTGACGGCAATAAAAACAATGTCAGAGATTCGGTTATCAATCGGTAACTCGCTCACTGGGTAAATGTCTGAGCGTAACACTTCGGTAGCTGTCGCCCACTCAATAAAATTCAGCAAAAAAGGCGCTAATATCGTTAGAAGCACGCCTATTATTACGCCAAATACCGTTCCATAAACCCCAATTGAACAACCCTGCACCATAAAGATTTTCAAAATTTCATTGGGTGTTGCTCCGAGTGTTCTTAAGATAGCGATATCGCCCTGCTTTTCTACAACCGCTAAAACCAACGTAGAAACCACATTGAAAACCGCAATACCAATAATTAACACCAATAAAACAGACACTAAGTTCGAAGACATTTTAACGGCGTGATAAAGATTCCCGTGAGTTCGGGTCCAATCACTGGTATAGAATCCGTAAGGAAGATCAGTAGCGACTTCTCTCACTACCCATGGCGCATCAAATAAATCGTTCAGCTTCAGTCGAATTCCGGTAACTGTACCGGGTATTGGTGCAAGCTCAGAAGCATCCGACAGTGAAATAACACCAATTTTGTGATCCAACTCTGTACCACTGTCTAGCAATGCAACGAGGGTAAGCTGTTTTATACCTGCCGCTTGCCGAGACTGGTTCACCTTAGGAACAATAAAAGAAATGGAATCACCCAACTTTAAACCCAATTTTTTTGCAAGCCCGGAGCCTAGTGCTAAACCGTTAGGTGTGTTTTCTAATGACGCCAGGTCACCCTGCTGCAAATAAAGAGCTATATCCGAAACATTTACCTCTAACTTGGGTTCTACACCATAGATCAACACAGGTTCTACGCCTGTTCCAAACTTCAACATGCCTTCTAGATGAACAAAGGGAGCCATAGCTTGAATATCTTCAGCTGAAGGCAAAGATTTCAAATACTCGATTTGCTCAGACCAGTTCTCTAGTCCCTGACGATGAAATAACGAAGCTTGGGGCACAATTGCTAGAATTTTAGTGCGTAAATCTCGATCAAATCCATTCATGACCGCCACGACAACCACAAGCATTGCCACACCAACGACGAGGCCAATCATCGAGATTCTTGAAATAAAACTGACTAATTGATTAACGCTCTTTACCGAGCCGAATCGTCTACCGACAAACCATGCCAAAGATATCGAAGAAGTAGAATTGCCACCAGAAGCCATAGGAACTCTTAGTAATGGATTGGATAAAGTAAGTTTGAAATAGGTACTACCGCAGACAGAGTGTTATTTTTCTTGTAAAACACCATCCGATAAAAACAAAATTCTGTTTTGCTGTTCGGCTAAAGCCTCGTCGTGCGTCACAATAACAAAGCTAGTATCGTAGGCTGTGTTTAGAGACTGCATTAAATCTTGAATGGACTCGGCGGTTTTTCTATCGAGGTTTCCAGTCGGTTCATCCATTAAAACGCAAGCCGGATTAGAGACAATTGCCCTAGCAATGGCGACGCGTTGACGTTCTCCGCCAGACAGCTCAGATGGACGATGTTTAATTCGAGCTGATAAATTAACCTTATCGAGCACGTCTTTCGCACGCTCTTGCGCTTCGTTCTTAGATAGTTTGCCTATAATTAGCGGCATGGCGACATTTTCCAGTGCGCTAAATTCGGGTAGTAAATGATGGAACTGATAAACAAAACCCAGCTGCTTATTTCGAAGCCGACTGCGCTCTACCTCATCAAGTTTGGCAAAATCATTTCCTAATAGAGATACAGTTCCCTCGGTCGGCAAATCCAAACCGCCGAGAATATTCAACAACGTAGACTTACCCGCGCCAGAAGAACCAACAATGGCAATGGTCTCGCCAGCAAAAATAGAAACATTGATATTGTTTAAGACTTTTACTGGTTCAGGACCTGAAAGGTACACCTTTGATAAGTTTTGACATTGCAAAACTACTCGTGCAGAGGACTTTTGATTGGAACGGATGGTACTTTCTGCACTGTTCATAAATAAATATCCAGAAATCAAATATAAAAATACAGCTACTTAAGTTTGCTAAATTGATACGTTTGAATCATTTCAAACTTTCAGTAAGAGAACCCAGAAAAGAGAACCTAAAATTCACTCTGCAAGGATTTAATCAGAGAGTAGCAATTGAAAATATGATTCTCAATTACTAACAATTTCAATTACTTACGACCCTTAATTATTTTCAACTCTTAATTACTATCAACTCTTAATTACTATCAACTCTTAATTACTATCAACTCTTAATTACTATCAACTCTTAAAAGTAGCGACATATCTTGGCGCCGCTAGAAATTCAAGGTTCGTACGAGCTGACTACGTATTTTAAAAACACATCGCGATCAGTTTATCGCTAGCTCCCGAAGCTATTCGTAGCGAAGTGCATCGGCGGGTTGAATTTTCGCAGCCTGCCTGGCTGGATAAAGCGTCGCCAATGTCGCTAAAACAAATCCCACGCCGGCAACCGTGAAAACATCATTGATCATTACTAACGATGGGAGTTTTGAAACAAAATATACGTTTGGATCAAAAACCGGTGTACCAACAACGGATTCAAAAAATTGCACAATATCGCCAACGTAAACTGCGCATAAACTGCCTAAAACACCACCCATTAGAATCCCAATTACACCAACCGCAGTACCCTGAACAATAAAGATAGCCATAACCTCGGCGGCACTTAAACCCATTGTTCTAAGTACCGCTATGTCTGAACGCTTGTCAGAAACCATCAGAATCAAGCTGGTAATAATGTTGAACGCAGCCACCGCAATGATAATCATCAACAAACTGCCAACGACTATTTTTTCCATTTTAACGGCTTGAAAAAGCCCGCCTTGGGTTTGGCTCCAGTCAAGAAATTCAAGCTTGTGAGAGGATGTTGTTTCTTGGCTCACGGTCGATTGTAAACGACTTAAAACTGCCTGAGCGCTGTACAGGTCGGAGGTCGCAATTCGTAAACCTTCAGCTTCGGCATCAAATCTGAACAGTTTTTGCGCATCGTGAATATTTATCAGCGCCAATGTTTGGTCCTGCTGTGCGCCAATTTCGAAAACCCCAACCACGATTACACGTTTCTGCCGAGGAAAAACGCCGGCTGGAGTAATGCTAACTTGAGGCAGCACCAAGGTGATTTTATCGCCGGTGGTAACCCCTAAATAACGAGCTAATAAACGTCCGATGACAATCCCAAATTCACCGGGCTGAAGATTATCGAGTTCGCCTACAACCATTTTTTCAGCAACACTCGATACGCTAGGCTCAATACTGGGATCAATTCCCTGAATATTGACGCCTTGAATACCGTAACCATAATTCAGTAAACCATAGCCTTCTATGTAAGGCGCCGCTCCAGTTACATCGGGATCACGAAAGACCTCGTCTCGCAAAGAACTCCAGTCATCAATTCCCTGTTCCGAGCGCACAAAACCGTGTGGCACAACACTTAAAATGCGTTCTTTGATTTCGCGATCAAAGCCATTCATAACAGACAAAACCACAATCAGCGCGAATACGCCAAACGCCATACCGATCAAAGAAAAGGTGCTGATAAACGAGATAAACTGGTTACGCCTTTTTGCTTTTAGATAACGCAAACCGATGAACAGTGATACAGGAGAAAATCGAGCAATCATGAATTAAGGCTAGTGGAAGGCTATTGTTTAAAAACATCAACTGCTTTTAGGCGAAGATGTTAAGAGAACTTAGGAGTTTGACGAAGTTCAATTTAATTTGAGTGTGCAATTAATTTGGCTACGTTAAGTGCTATGATACCGTGAGCGCCTAGAAATAACCTTAAATATTCACGCCAAGTTCTATTAACGTATAAGAAAACTCTGATCAACCGAGTTTCTAGCAACACAAGGATGTATCGCCCATATTAAGAACGGTGGGTGATAAAAATTGCGAAGAAATTGAAAGTCGCATCTTCAATTTCTGCCCTCTGATGAAATCATAAGTGAGTCCATCAGAGGTTTCTAAAGTAATTAACTCGTACGAAACTCTCTATCTACAAAAAATCTCAAGATAGAGACATCACTACTATTTGAAACCGAACGTTAAGGTCTTCATCAAACACTATGAAAAACAAACTTACTCTGCGTAATTACATCGTCTTTATTGCGGTTTTACTCTCCACTAACGTAAGTGCTCAACAGAACGAAGACGTTGAATTAACTCAAGACACCAACACAATTGCGATACCTGTAGGTACTCAGGGGAATCAATCACACATTGCGGTGCCCAGTTTGGGAATGAATATGAACACAGTGAAGTCCAGTTTTGGAGATCCCGAGCGAACGCTGGGTCCAGTTGGCAGCCCGCCAATTACCACCTGGATATATCCGAGCTTCAGCGTTTATTTTGAGAGAGATATTGTTATTCATTCTGTCATTGAGCGTAAATCGCCTCAATAACAAATCAGTTTCATCCATTTACCGGCGGTTTCGTGAATTTCGAAGCGCCTTGCCTAAGTTGAAGATGTTAACTCGATTTAGCTAAGCAGTCCCAACTGGAAGCCAACAACAAGCTTGTCAGGTTGGGACACATAAGACCGTAGCCAATAATAGACGCTCAATTTAGTGTTCGGTGATTACAGCACGCCAAACAACATTTCCACCTGAGCTTTTTGAAATGGCGTCCAAAGTCGATTCGTGAGCAGACAATTCGTCGAGACTGGCTTGCAACACAGGAACGGAATAACTTCCGGGCATGAGGCGCCGAATCTCTCTGTTATCCACTTCCCCAGACTCTTGTTGCCCCGCATTACCCGCGTTCAAACCCAAAGAAGTTTGACCACCGGTCATCAACAAATATACGTCTGCTAAAATTTCGGCGTCGAGTAAAGCGCCATGCAGGTCACGAGCAGAGTTATCGACAAAATAACGTTTGCAGAGCGCGTCTAAGTTATTTTTTTGCCCCGGATGCTTTTCACGGGCAAGCGCTAATGTATCTATTACCGTACAAAAATCGGTGACTTGACCATCGTTTCGCTTGAGTAATTTCAGTTCATTGTTGATAAACCCAATATCGAAAGCAGCGTTGTGTATGACTAGCTGCGCGCCGCGAATGAATTCTAGAAACTCGTCGGCAATCTGACCGAACTTGGGTTTATCTGCTAAAAAGTCGTTGGTAATTCCGTGAACTTCAATAGCTTCTTGCTCGACTTCACGTTCCGGGTGGATATATTGATGGTAATGACGACCCGTAAGCTTTCGGTCAATGACTTCTACACAACCAATCTCGATGATTCTGTGCCCTTGCGCAGGATCAATACCGGTCGTTTCGGTATCTAGAACAATTTGTCGCACGTTTATTCTCTTCCTAAATTCAGATAAGTTTCGGACGAAGGCAAACACTTGCCGTCAGTTCAGCCCTTCAATACCTTTGTTGGCCAATTCATCCGCAATTTCGTTTTCTCTGTGCCCTGCGTGGCCTTTAACCCAATGCCACGCCACCGAATGAACAGAGGCCAAATGATCTAATTCCTGCCACAAATCGACATTTTTAACGGGCTTTTTCGCAGAAGTTTTCCAGCCGTTTTTCTTCCATTGATTGATCCATTCGGTAACACCCTTTCGAACATACTGAGAGTCGGTGGTTAAATCGACCTGACAAGGCTCCTTGAGAGCTTCAAGACCTTTAATCGCTGCGGTCAATTCCATTCGATTGTTGGTGGTATTTGCCTCACCACCATAGAAGGATTTCTCGTTGCCGTTATAGCGAAGAAGTGCCCCCCACCCTCCTGGACCTGGATTTCCCTTGCAGGCACCGTCGGTAAATATTTCTACAGATTTTAAAGATTTGGGCATAAATAGATCAGTTTCATACAAATATTCTGTTGGGACTTATGATAACGACTCCAACGTTTTGATCAAACGGCTATCGGAATCAAACTTCCGATTTCAAACAATTCTCATCAGACTTTTTCAAGCAAATTTCATCAGACTTTGCATGATCACCGACTCGATCGTGAATACGAACAGACCCGGCACCGGCACTTGATGCTGCACCAACTGCAAATCCTGAAACCGGCTTGGCAAACTTCCAACTGGGTTTTATGGGCGTTACGGCTGCTGTTTGCTTACGCGCGATAATTAGATAAAACCCACCGGTCGGCGTGAGTAACTTTGCGCCGAATCGCTCGAACCAACGCCAGTGATTTAATAAGAATCGATTGTTGACCGGAATCCTAAACAAACCTCGTTGGATTTTAACTGGTGTGAAATCCAATAAACGTAACCAATCAACCAATCGAGACAAACGAATTGCGTGTGAGCGTTGGTGGGGCTTTCTTAACGTGTGTCGGGCAATCTGTCTTCGAATACCCAACAAACTTATGGGATTGAATCCAACTATAACCATGTATCCATGGGGAGTAATGGTTCGAGCCACCTCCCGAAGCAGGCGATGCGGATCGGATGAGAACTCTAAAACATGATGCAATATGGCAACATCGATGACATCGCTCTCTAAAGGCAAGCTTTCAAAATTTGACGTTGCGGTATAAACCTTTCCGTCAGTTGCCATGGGATGTAGCCCAAAGCAGTGATTAATTTTACTTTTTTCATAAAGCTTTGCTCTGCGATCAATACTGAGCTGCATCAAGTGATAGCCGAACAAATAATTTAACGCGGTATCAATCACTTCTTGCTCAGCTTCTAGCAAGCTGCTACCTAAAGGGGTTTCAAACCATGCCTCCAACGATGGCGCTAAGGACTCTATTTCGGCTACGCCAAACCAGCTATCCAAGCGCTGTTGAATAAAAGAAGGGAGTATCTCTTTGTGATCAAAAAAATGCTTATCAGACATGGACCAGCTTACCGCCAACGATATTTATGATTTTTTTAGCGTCGAACATTTTCCTTCGCCACAATCCCAAGTTAACTTGAGAAAACAACGATATGTAAAGACCTTGAGGCGAAGTAATTTCCTTGCGAAATTACCAACTTGCACTTTGGATCGACCTCTTTCAGTATTGGTACCGATAGATCTACCTGCGCCATTTTATTAAAACACTAAAGAACGCAACCCTATGAATTCACTATCAGAAAATACCTTAGCTTTGATCAATAAAACAACACTGGGTGCCATTGAAGTATCACCAATAGGCGCCTTCGATGACAACTACATTTGGTATATAGAAGATACCGAAACACAACAATGTTGGATTGTTGATCCTGGTAGTGCCGAACCCGTACTCAAAACGCTTAAAAGCCTCAACAATAAGTCTCTGTCTGGAATTTTAGTCACCCACCACCATCATGACCATATTGGAGGAATCGACCAAATACTCAAGGTTTTTCCCGATACTCCGGTTTATGGCGTTAAGTCCGACCGTGTGCCCCAAGTATCTATGTTTGTGGCCGAAGGAGACACGCTTGAACTGTCTGCCAATTTAACGTTTGAAATTATTTCCGTAACGGGGCATACCCGCGATCACATAGCGTATTTTTCGAAGAACTCAAAGCATTCGTTCTTATTCAGTGGTGACACGTTATTTGTGGCCGGATGCGGACGCTTGTTTGAAGGTAGCGCCGAGCAAATGCTTTCTTCACTTAAGAAGCTGAAAGCTCTGCCTGCAAATACTGTAAACTTTTGCGCACACGAATACACACTTAATAATTTAAAATTTGCAGAAGCTGTAGAGCCAGCCAATCAAGATATCCAAGAATTCAAACATTCCTGTATTGAGTTACGAAACAATAACAAACCAACCGTTCCCACAACAATTCAACAAGAACTATTGATCAATCCATTTCTACGCTGGAATGATCCTGCTGTAATGACAAAAGCGGCAGAGCTTGCCGAAAAGCCTGTTTTAAATGACGTTGAAACATTCGCTCAAATACGATTGTGGAAGAATCGATTTTAAAAAACTGTATTCGATTTTTACCTCTATATTGTTCACTCCAGATAAAATTATCGGAACTAAAATTCGGTTGTTTTATCTTTAATGGTTCTAATGACATAGATATCTTCAATTTGAATCATTTATACTTTCAAACAACATGACACTATTTGAGCGATTTCTCATTCAAAAAATTGAAAGCGATAGACTTTTAGTCGCTTTTTATCATTAAGAGTGCTCAATCTCAGAGTTATTAAACTTATAAAATATCGCTAGGATTACCCAAAGACGTATGCTTCATTTACGCCCTATTTTTTGCGCCGTTTGTATGTGTATCACTCTATCGGCTTGCCAAACACAGCAAATAAAAGCACCCAAAGACAACGCTGCTGAAACAACCTCCACATCTGATATTTCCAGAACAATCGTTGAGTCTGATACGCTTGCGAGTCCACCGGCTGAAGGGGATTGGGATTGCTCTATCTCAGAATTTGGCGCCCAAAACTATCGACTGAGTGACAATACCGATTTGTGGTCGAGAATTCGTAACGGATATGGTTTTGAAGAGATTGATCACGCCCGAGTTCAAACCTATATAGAGTGGTATCAAAAACACCCTACCTACATAGAAAGAGTTGGCGAACGTGGCAGTTTATACCTGCATTACATTGTAGAGCGAATGGAGGAAGAAGGGCTTCCAACGGAATTAGCGCTCTTACCTATTGTTGAAAGCGCGTTCGATCCATTCGCCTATTCCCACGGCCGAGCCGCTGGAATTTGGCAATTTATCCCAAGTACAGGTAAAAGCTACGGATTAGAGCAAAATTGGTGGTACGACGGGCGACGCGATATTATTGAATCTACCGAAGCGGCCATCAAGTACTTAAAATATCTTAATAAATTTTTTGATGGCAATTGGCTACACTCCCTTGCGGCATACAATTCTGGTGAAGGTACAGTAAAACGCGCGAAACAGCGCAACGAAAAGTTAGGCAAAAGCATCGATTACTGGTCTTTGCGGCTTCCGAACGAAACTGCGGCCTACGTACCGCAACTCATCGCTCTCTCAAAAATCGTTGCCGACCCAGAAAAATATGGCCTTGAATTACCAACAATAATAAATGCACCTTATTTTGAAATTGTAGAAGTAGGTTCACAAATCGATTTATCGCAGGCTGCTGAACTCGCGGATATTAGTATTAACGAGTTATACCGAATTAACCCTGGTTACAATCGCTGGGCGACCGATCCTAAAGGACATCACTCACTACTAATACCTGCCGAAAAAATAGCATTGTTTAACGAGAATCTTGCCGCATTACCTCAAGACCAGCGTGTTGGCTGGGAACGTTACACAATTGCCAGCGGTGATTCTTTGATCACAATCGCCAAAAAATTCAACACCGATGTGGCAACATTAAAAGCAACCAACAATTTAAAAAATAACACCATCAGAGCTGGCGACGCATTGATTATTCCTGTGGCTAAATCACCGGCCAATCAATACACACAAAGTCAAAGCCAGCGAATCAGCCGAAAACAAAATACCTCGCCAACCACGAATACTCAAAAAATCGTTTATACAACTCAACAGGGCGACAGTTTTTGGAGTATTGCTAAAAAATATCGTGTAGGTGTTCGTGAGCTTGCCAAATGGAATGGTTTAGCCCCAACTGATCCCTTACAAATTAACCAAAAACTCACCATTTGGTCGAAATCGACATCGACGAGCAACATCTCAATTCCACAAACCACATTGGCCGACAATGCTACCGTCAGAAAGGTAAGTTACAAGGTAAAGAAGGGAGACTCTCTAGCGCTAATCGCTCAGAAATTTAATCTAAGTGTTCAGCAAATTAAAAACTGGAACAGCAGCTATGCTGCAAAAAAATATTTACAACCAGGTGATTTGTTAACCTTATTCGTGAATGTGACGAATTTACATTAACCTACTGGCTTGAGTTTGGATGAGATGGTTTGACGATACTGTTAAACCATCTTCAACCAGCGTTAGGACTAGCATCTAAATACAAAAAAAGCCGCATAAGCGGCTTTTTTTATTTGTTATTTATCGATATGTTTTGCTCTATCGATGTTTTACTTTATCGGTAATATCTCACCGATATTCAACATCAGACTCATCGACAATCACTTTTCTAACATTGCTAATGTCGGCATTGCCATAGGCTTGGGCTAACTGTGCATTGACAGCGTTCAGTTCCTGCTCGGAAACCTTGGTTAAGTCCCCTTCTTTAACTTCAAGGAATTGAACTAAAGCAACACTGCCAGATGCCAATTCAACTTTTGAAAACGCAGCGTTTTCGGCGTCAGACTTGGAATAACTAAAAATTTCACTGACTAGATCAGAAGGAAACTCCGTTTGTTGTCGGCTTACTTCCCGAGCTTGAGTCAATGTCAATTCAACACCTTCCAACAAGGTTTGATTGCTTACGGCTTCTGAAAAACTTGTTCCTTTCGCAGATGCCAAAAGCTCATCAGCAACTTCCAATAAACGCTGCTGTGCTTTATCGGCTTTTACCGATTCGGCTACTTGTTCTTTAACTTGTTCCAATGACTTAACAGACTCTGGCGTGTGTTCGATTACACGGATAACCACTGAACGATTATCGCCCAAACTGATAATGTCGCTGGTGCGGCCACTTGCAATTAAGTCTTCATCGAACGCTTGATCTAAAACTTCTGGATTTGCTGCCAATCCCGCTGGAGTTTGACGATTAAAACGTGCCGAAGTCCACAACTCAACACCCAACTCATCCGCTACAGGTTTAAGATCATTAACATTGTAAGCAATGTCTGCTAATAGCTCAGATTTTTGAACAAAAACCGTTTCCGCTTCAGAGGTTTTAATACGTTGAGCTAATTCAAATCTCAGCTCATCAAAGGTAGGAGCCGCTTTTTCTTGAACATCGGTGAGTTTGATAATGTGAACACCAAACTGTGATTCTACGGGTTCAGAAATTTCGCCCACAGACAAATTCGCCAAAGCAGTTTCGAATGGCTCTACAAAGGTAGAACCAGATGTGTAACCAACGTCACCACCGGAATCCTTTGAGCCAAAGTCTTGTGAGAACTCTTTGGCCAAAGCCGCAAAGTCTTCGCCACTGGCTAGACGCGATTGAATTGACTCTAAGGTTTCTTGGTAATCGTCGGCGCTATCGTCTAACAAGATATGCGACGCGCGACGTTCGGTAGTAGCTTGGTAATTTTTAACTTCTGCATCGTATTCTTGTTTGAGAGCTTCTTCACTGACTTCAATATTAGCAAGGAAATCGTCTGTATTAATCTCAACCGCTTCGATAACTACCGACTCAGGTTCCAAGTAACGATCTTGATGTGATCGGTAGTATTCATCGATCTCAGCATCTGATACTTCAATGGTTGGCAACACCGTATTTATGTCTAAGGTAACAAAATCAAAATCTCGGGTTTGCAAACCTAACTTAGTTAAGGCTTTAACCTCCGAATCTAGCGCGAAATTAGATTGACCAACTGTGGTTGCGTATTGATTCAACACAACCTCATCGGTTAGCAATCCTTTATAAGTTGCAACTGTGTAACCGGCACCTCGTAAGACTTGCTGAAAACGAAGCGTGTCAAACTTACCGTTAACTTGATATTCGGGAGAGGCAAGAATAATTTCATTGAGCTGCTTCTCAGAAGCCGTTAAACCGCTTTTTTCTGCAGCCTGCAACAAAGCTTTTCGCTGAACTAAACTTTCTAAGACAGGTTGACGCAATCTATCGTCACTCAAAAAGTCTGGTGGTAGGTTTTCACCAAACTGCTGAACGAGTTGTCTCTTCTGAAGTTGAAGCGCCTGATCCAATTCATATTGAGTGATGCTCTTACCGTTAACCTCAGCGACTTCTGGCACCACCGACGATTGCGAAAACAAAGAATCAATTCCAAATATCGCGAATGGAATACAAATGAGTCCAACTAGAATAATTGCGACACCACCTTTCAGGTTATCGCGAAATGATTGCAGCATGTTAGTTACCAGATAATTGTTTCGAAACGGCAATTCTAATAAGAATTTTTTTAGCCGTTATGACTTCAGTTTTAGAAAACCGACCTATATAGGAACCGGAAATCTAGTGTTGATTACCAAACGTGTATTGTTACAAAAACCACATGTAAATCAAAATATTCTTTAATAACTTCAGCAAAGTTTCTAGGTATTTAGTGATCTCAACGTAGTTTTTAACGCAATGCGATCCCTGAGCTTAACAATCTGTTCAAAATTCACTCTTCGGAGATTTTAAAAATTGAACTAAAGAATGAGTGTTTATTTTTTTAAATCTAAACATCACTGAAGAAATAAAACGCGAACATTTAAAAATAAAAAGCGCGTGAAAGAAAAATGATTCTAATTTTGAAGGGGTATGGGTGGAACAAAATGCTCAATTATGAAATGAAATATTTGCGAGAAAAAATTTTTATACTTTACGTATAATTTAAAAGGTCCTTCTCCCTAATTAAACGAGGAGAAGACAACCTTTAAAAACGGGTGTTTTAAATACCCGCTTAATTAACTATGGGTTTACCGCATCTTTCAATGCTTTACCCGGTTTGAAACTTGGAATTTTTGCTGCTGCAATTTCGATTGGAGCGCCAGTTTGTGGATTACGGCCGGTACGGGCAGCGCGATCTTTCACAGAGAAAGTACCAAATCCAACGAGCACAACTTGATCGCCGTCTTTCAGAGCAGTTGTAACGGCGTCAACCATCGCGTCTAACGCGCGACCAGCAGCTGCTTTAGGTATATCTGCTGATTCCGCAATGGCTTCGATTAGCTCTGATTTATTCACACTTTACCCCTCTTATATATTGATTAGAGATTGAGTTTAATAATTTTTACTTTAATGTAATTTAGTTTTAAGCCCCGGAACCCGTGGCTCTGAGAGAGCGTTTTATACCAACAGTGCTGTAAAGGGTCAAGGAACACTCACATTAAAACAGTAAAAATCCGTAAAACAAAAAATAAACTCATCATTAGTTTAAAATTTCTACACACAAAGTGACCTTGTTTATAAAATCAAATTTATATTCAAGTGCACCGCGCAAAGAAATCAAATAAATACTTAAAAAAATATTCACGTTTTTAACCGTAAATAAAATTTCAGTGTTG
The DNA here is from genome assembly GCF_054658315.1 of Sessilibacter sp. MAH1. Lineage (NCBI taxonomy): Bacteria > Pseudomonadati > Pseudomonadota > Gammaproteobacteria > Cellvibrionales > Cellvibrionaceae > Sessilibacter > Sessilibacter sp. MAH1. The sequence goes on along the minus strand of NZ_BAAGIC010000006.1, from coordinate 48,228 downwards.
TTTATTATATTGTCTACAAACTATTAGAGAAGAGAGATCATTAGAAATTCAGCATAATAAAATTGAAAGTTAATTACTTAGCGTTTATTTTTAACTTGAATAAACCCTAAAATAAAATTGAAAAATACTTTTCTAACTTTCACAAAAAATCTAATGGGATCACTTCATTAATAATATAAGTGACCGAAAATAGTGATCGGCCACTCAAATTAATTAATGTCTGCTTGCAGTTTCAATAGGAGCGTCTTTTTTAGCTCGCTCTTTTTCCTCTAAAGCCCTGTATTCCTCATCTGAGAACGGTTCCGGTAAATGAGTTAGTGCAACCTCAAGTACTTGATCAATCCATTTAACAGGTTTAATAACTAAATCAGCCTTAATGTTATCGGGAATTTCTTTAAGGTCGCGTTCATTATCGGCAGGAATCAACACTGTTTTGATACCACCACGATGCGCCGCCAAGAGCTTCTCTTTTAATCCACCGATCCGTAATACCTCGCCTCTAAGAGTAATCTCTCCGGTCATAGCTACATCAGCACGAACGGGAATGTTGGTGAGAACACTCACAAGAGCAGTACACATTGCGATACCCGCACTTGGGCCATCTTTAGGTGTGGCACCTTCAGGAACGTGAATATGTAAATCAGTATTTTCTGAATAGTTTGGATCTATACCTAACACTTGAGATCGAGATCTAACAACCGTCATTGCAGCTTGAATCGACTCCTGCATGACGTCGCCAAGAGAACCGGTCTTAACCAGGCGCCCTTTTCCTCTTAAAGAAGCTGATTCAATAGTCAAAAGCTCGCCACCAACTTGCGTCCAAGCCAAACCTGTAACCTGGCCAACTTGATTCTCTTGCTCGGCCACGCCGTAGTCGAAGCGCTTCACACCCAAGTAGTTTTCAAGCACGTCGCTATCAACCTCAGCCTGAACTTTGGTTTTGTCTTTAACGTGCTGAGTTACAACTTTACGGCAGATTTTGGCGATTTCACGGTCTAAACCACGCACACCAGCTTCGCGAGTGTAATAGCGGATAATATCCCTTAACGCATTTTCCTTGATGGTGATTTCACCTTCGGTCAAGCCGTTACGTTGCACTTGTTTTGGAATTAGATACTTTGTAGAGATATTAACTTTTTCGTCTTCGGTGTAGCCCGGAATTCTTATGACTTCCATACGGTCCAACAGTGGACCAGGAATGTTCATAGAGTTCGACGTACAAACGAACATTACATCTGATAAGTCATAATCAACTTCCAGATAATGATCGTTAAAACTGAAGTTTTGTTCGGGATCTAATACTTCAAGCAAAGCAGATGCAGGATCACCACGATGATCCATACCCATTTTGTCGATCTCATCTAAGAGGAATAATGGATTTTTAACACCTGCTTTAGACATTTTTTGGATTAATTTACCCGGCAACGAACCGATATAGGTACGTCTATGTCCTCGAATTTCAGCCTCATCTCGAACACCGCCCAAAGCCATACGAACAAACTTACGGTTTGTTGCACGCGCAATAGATTCACCCAGTGAAGTTTTACCAACACCGGGAGGCCCGACCAAACACAAAACTGGCCCCTTAATCTTGCGAACACGTTTCTGAACGGCCAGATATTCCAAAATACGAGTTTTAACTTCTTCAAGACCATAATGATCTTGCTCTAAAATTTCTTCGGCACGCGCCAAATCATTACGAACTTTGCTCTTTTTAGTCCAAGGTACATTCAACATCCAGTCGATATAAGAACGCACCACCGAAGCTTCGGCAGACATAGGAGACATCATCTTCAACTTGTTCAATTCAGCACGAGATTTTTTCTCAGCTTCCTCCGGCATCCCGGCATCGGCAATCTTTTGCTCAAGATCTTCAAGCTCATTTGGCTCGTCACCAAGATCACCCAACTCACGCTGAATGGCCTTCATTTGCTCGTTTAGGTAATACTCACGTTGACTCTTTTCCATTTGCTTTTTAACGCGACCACGAATGCGTTTTTCGACTTGGAAAAGATCAATTTCAGCCTCAATAAGTCCTAGAATGTGCTCAAGGCGCTCTCGAACATTGACCATCTCAAGAATTTCTTGTTTTTGCGGAAGCTCAAGAGACATGTGAGCAACGATGGTATCTGCCAAGCGGCCTGGCTCATCGATGCCCGACAAAGAAGTCATCACCTCAGACGGTACCTTCTTACTGAGATTCACATACTGCTCAAACTGACTGAGTGCCGTCTTTACCAAAACCTCGCCTTCACGGGCGGGTATCTCTTCGGGTTCAAGCAACTCGATGTGCGCTTTGTAGAAATTCCCCTCGCTATCAATCGAGGTAACGCGCGCACGCTCACCGCCCTCAACTAGCACTTTAACTGTGCCATCTGGAAGCTTTAGCAACTGTAATACCGAAGAAACAGTACCAATTTCATACAACCGATCTGGACTTGGATCGTCATCAGATGCATTTTTTTGAGCCAGCAACAATACCTGCTTGTCAGTTGCCATCGCTTGCTCTAGAGCTTCTATAGATTTCTCTCTACCGACAAACAAAGGGATTACCATGTGCGGGTAGATAACCACGTCTCGAAGTGGCAATAAAGGTAGTCCGGCGTTTGTACTTTCGAAACCTTCTGAAGACATATTAATCATTGCCTCGATAAAAATAAGTGTAATTTCATTTCAATCTAGTAAATGTTGGGAGTCTTTTACTAATTGCAACCGTAACACAGCCGTAAATACGAATTTAATATCCGTTAACCACAGACACACTACCGAAAATCCCCGCATTTGGGTATCCGACCAAAGCAACCATGGCTAAACAGGAAACAGAAATTGCGTCTGACAAGGTCAGCGTGAGGCATGTAATCGGAAAGAGTGGAGCATCAAATGCAAAACAGGCGATGTTTTAACATCGCCTGTTTACGGGTCAATCTTCAGAACTCGCTTTACTTGCTTTAGAAGCGTTGCTTGCGTATACCAAAAGTGGCTCGGACTCACCTTTGATTACACTTTCATCAACAACTACCTTAACAACATTTTCTGACGATGGAATTTCATACATTGTGTCTAGTAGAACATTTTCCATAATGGAACGAAGACCACGAGCGCCGGTTTTTCTATCCATTGCTTTTTGCGCAACTGCGTCTAAAGCTTCTGGACGGAAATCGATCTCGACACCTTCCATACTGAATAGTTTGGCGTACTGTTTAGTAAGTGCATTTTTAGGTTCTGTAAGAATTTGAACCAATGCTTCTTTGCTCAATTCTTCTAAAGTAGCAATTACCGGTAGTCGACCAACAAATTCAGGAATTAATCCATACTTGACTAAATCTTCGGCTTCTAGCTCCTTAAGGGCTTCACCAAAGTTTTTCTTGTCATTGTTACTCTTAACTTCTGCACCAAAACCAATACCACCCTTTTCAGAGCGATCAAGAATGATTTTATCTAAGCCAGCAAAAGCGCCGCCACAAATAAAGAGAATGTTAGAAGTATCAACTTGCAAAAATTCTTGCTGAGGGTGTTTACGACCACCTTGAGGTGGTACCGAAGCCACAGTGCCTTCAATTAGTTTTAAAAGCGCCTGCTGTACACCTTCACCAGAAACATCTCGTGTAATCGATGGGTTGTCAGACTTTCGAGAAATCTTATCAATTTCGTCAATATAGACGATGCCTTGCTGAGCGCGATCTACATCGTAATCACACTTCTGCAAAAGCTTTTGAATAATATTCTCGACGTCTTCACCAACATAACCGGCTTCAGTTAAAGTCGTAGCATCTGCAATGGTAAACGGAACATTCAAAAGCCTAGCCAAAGTCTCAGCTAGCAGAGTTTTACCACTACCTGTCGGACCGACAAGTAAGATATTACTCTTGCCTAATTCGACATCGTCTTTTGACTTTTTGCTATCATTGCCAATTCGAAGACGCTTGTAATGATTGTATACCGCTACCGACAACACACGTTTCGCACGACGTTGTCCGATGACATACTGATCTAGGGTTTTAGCAATTTCTTCAGGAGTTGGAAGCTTGTCCTGGTTACCTTCAGAATTGTTGTCTTGAATCTCTTCACGAATGATGTCGTTACATAAATCGACGCATTCATCGCAGATAAAGACTGATGGGCCTGCGATAAGCTTACGTACTTCATGCTGACTTTTACCGCAGAATGAACAGTATAAAAGCTTGCCGTTTTGGTTGTCTTTATCGTTACCGTGATCGGACATTAAATCACTCCATTTTTGAGCCAATGACTAGAAGATGCTAGCTTTGGACTCGTTTTGCAAGTCTTTGAAGAAAAAAATCTAACAAAGGCACTTGGCCAGCCTCCTTTGTTGGATGAAATAAATCATCGGCATACAAAAGAATTATTTAACAACTTATAAGACTAAATAATAAGACCATTCATCTAGTTTATATTTTATCCAAACATGATGAATCAGACCTTATCGACTTTTTATGTTGGCTGACCTTTATAAAGTTATTATAGATTGAAATTAGACCTTCGCACCGACTTAGGTAGGAACGCGATTCGACAGTACTTTATCAACCAATCCATATTCCGCAGACTGGGCAGCACTCATGAAGTTATCGCGCTCAGTATCTGTTTCAATTTTCGAAACGGATTGACCGGTATGATGAGCCATTAGTTCATTTAAACGAGAACGTATTTTCAAAATTTCTTGAGCTTGAATATGAATATCAGATGCCTGACCTTGAGCACCGCCACTAGGCTGATGAATCATGGTACGAGCATTAGGCAAACAATAGCGTTTACCTTTAGCACCTGCCGTCAATAAGAACGCTCCCATGCTGCACGCTTGCCCGATACACATTGTACTAACATCAGGTTTAATAAACTGCATGGTGTCGTAGATTGATAGTCCTGCGGTAACGGAACCTCCAGGGCTATTGATGTATAAATGGATGTCTTTGTCGGGATTTTCAGCTTCTAAAAACAAAAGCTGGGCCACAACTAAATTGGCCATATGATCTTCAACTTGACCCACAAGGAAAATAATTCTCTCTTTTAATAGTCGAGAATAAATATCGAAAGAACGCTCACCTCTCGCAGTTTGTTCAATCACCATTGGAATCAAACCGGAGTTAACGTACATGGAATTAGGATTAATAATATCGGACATATTTATACTCTAATTGCAAAACTTAGAAACAGGATACACCACAGAAAACGACCTGAAAGCCAATAAACTAGGGGCGAGCCTGCATAGCCTCAGTCGTCAGCTTAACCCGAGTTCAAAGGATATGCCAGTGAAGTATTAACGAATAATGACAAAAAACGCCACTAATTAGTGGCGTTTTAGGAAGATAGACGCACACATTTTGTTAGCTTACAAATAATGTGCGGCAAAACTTACAAAGACTGGAAATTACACAGAAGCCGGTTTAATGACGTCTTCATAATTACTTTCGACTTCAGAAATTGTCGATTTAGACAATACAAAATCAACAACCTGATCTTCTAGAACAACTGATTCGATACCGGCTAGTAATTGCTGATTACCGTAGTAATAGTTAACAACTTCTTCGGGCTCTTGATAAGTAGAGGCGATTTCATCAACCATTTCTCTAACTTTATCAGCGTCGACTTTAATTTCTTGTTGCTTAACAATTTCGCTAACAATCAAACCAAGAGAAACACGGCGTTTTGCTTGCTCTTCAAACATGGTATCTGGAAGCAAAGAACGCAAATCTAGATTCTGAGCACGTCCACCAAACTGCTGAGCTGTTTGTTGACGCAAAACATCGATCTCACCAGCAACCAAAGCTTTTGGCAACGCAACTTCATGAGCTTCGATAAGCTTATCCATCACTTGAGTCTTTAGTTTGTTTTTGCCAGCGTTCTTCAGCTCGCGCTCCATATTAGCTTTTACTTCTTCACGGAATGCGGCTTCATCTTCGACTTCTGTACCAAAAGCTTTGAAAAAGTCTGCATTAAGCTCAGGCAATTCTTGTTCGCTCACCGAATTAACAGTGATTTTGAACTCAACAGCAGCGCCTTTTAGCTCTTCTGAATGATAATCTTCTGGGAAAGTTAAAGGGATAACCTTCTCTTCGCCGGCAGATAAGCCGATGATGCCATCTTCAAAACCAGGGATCATTCGACCAGAACCCAATACTAGGTCTTGACCTTTAGCACTACCACCTTGGAATTCTTCGCTGTCTTTGGTGCCAACGAAATCAATATTTACCTTGTCTTCTGTTTGCGCAGCGCGTTCAACAGATTTCCAAGTAGCTTGTTGCTTGCGCAGAATATCGATCATTTTATCGAGATCTGCGTCAGTTACTTGCGCATTAAGCTTCTCAATTTCGAAGCCCTCAATGCTGTTTAAAGTAACTTCTGGATAAACTTCAAACGTTGCAACGTACTGAAAACCTTCACCATCTTTGATTTCAAGAGGTTCGATCGAAGGCTGTCCAGCTGGTTTAATTTCGTTTTCTTGAACGGCTTTCGGGAAAGTTTGGTTAATTAAGTCGCCCATAACTTCTTGACGAACACCCAAACCAAAGCGTTGCTTAACAACTTTTAGAGGAACCTTACCTTTACGAAACCCGTTTAGACGTATGGTTTTAGCGGCTTCAGCAAGTCGCTTTTCAACTTCGCCATCAAACTGCTCTGCGGGAATACCCACAGTCATTTTACGCTCTAATCCTTCGGTGGTTTCGATTGAGACCTGCATGTTGATCCTCTAGCTATATAAACTTAATACCCTGTATCGCCAGCTACGACGTATGTCATGCACGATAAGGAAAAAGGAGAAAAGTGGTTTTCAAAATATGAAAAAGCGCAAGCTGACGGAATCAACCTGCGCATAAAATTCAATGTGGTGCGGACGGAGAGACTCGAACTCTCACACCTCGCGGCACCAGAACCTAAACCTGGCGTGTCTACCAATTTCACCACGTCCGCATTGAAAAAGCTTTTTCCTAAGCTTGGAAGAACTTTACCTAAGTTTTTGATTTTATTCAATAAAATCTTTTTTCTTAAGTGCTCTACCGGAAAAGCGGAGCGCATTGTGCCATAGGATTTTCAGGTCAGCAACACAAAAATTAAAAATTACATTAAATTTGTAGATTTTCTTAAAAACTGCACTAAGGGCAATCAAAAAGAATATTTTTTACTCGAAAAATTAGTAACTTACGGGCATTACGAGGCTCTGGACATAGTACAAATACACCCCTTAAAACCAACATTTCGTATTCGATAAGGCTGCATAGCATAGATGTAGTACCCATCACCAACTGACAAAACCTTTACCTGACCCGCAACAGCAACTTCCAACTCCCCTTCGAAGACTAATCCAGCGATGTCTTTCGTTGAACGAAGCATATCTTCACCGGTATCACTACCTGGCGGATAAAATTGCCAAAAAAGAGAAACCGTGCGTCGTTTGTCATTACCGACTAAGCGCGCTTGAATAAATCCATCCCCCTGATCGGGTAATTCGGAGGACGAATAAAAGGGATTATGTGAAGAATGCAGATCTAAACTGAAAAAATCCGCTAAGGAAATTGGCACGCCATCGAGCACTTTTTTAAGGGAGGACACCGAAGGACTGATACGCCCCTGCTCCATTTGCGAAATTGCACTGTTAGCGACACCGGCACGACGGGCCAGCTCTCGCTGTGACCAACCGTTGAGCTTACGCAACCATAGTATGCGTTCTCCGATCTCAAGCACGCACCACTCCAATTCGGTAAAGGCATCTTGCAATACCTAGATGATTTCTAACCATCTATCTAAGACAAAAGCCTCTAGATAAATTTTCGAACTAAACGAACCGATAATGTACCGAGAAAATAATTTCTTACTAAAGATAAATAGTTAATAAGAGATTTATAATTTAAACAGAAAATGCAATAAGCAAAGAGATAAGCAACTCACCAGGCGGGATGCATCTGATACGCAATAATTTTGCGACAGCAACGACATTGAATTCTTAACTGAACAATACAAAAGACAGCTTTGTAATCTGGCTCTTCGCCTTCCTTTTAATTACCAGAAGTTTTTGTGTTTTACGTTGATGATATAAATTCTGGGGGTGGTATAACTTTCTTGGTTTACATTTTTACATCACAATGTCGGATCAACTTCTTAGCATTAACAGTTATGATTCAGCGTATATATTTTGTTCTTTGTGATGAGATGCTTGCGTCCAGCGCCACTTTACCCATGGAAATGCTCAATGCTGGAGAAAGCATTGCACGCTCGAAAAATCGAAGATCAGCACGGCTAGAAATACAAACAATTGCTCAGGATGCAACCCCCATTAAAACCCGTGCGGGCATACCATTAACGCCAAACACAGTATTCGACGCACAGCCAGAAGCCAACATTATCTTTCTACCTGCCCTCTGGCGGAATCCACGATTACGTTTACGAGAAAACCCTTCTATCTATTCTTGGTTAACGCAACAAGTACAAAATGGCGCCATTGTAAGTGCAGTCGGAACCGGGGTGTGCTTCTTGGCGGAATCCGGCCTACTTGATGGTAAAGCGGCCACGACTCATTGGCATTACTTCGATCAATTCCAAAAGTACTATCCACGAGTCGATTTAAAACGCCAGTATTTCATTACCCAATCAGGAAACCTATTCTGCGCCGCCAGCGTAAACGCCCTCGCTGATCTAACCGTGCATTTTATTCAAAGAATCTACAACCAAGAAATTGCCAATCATGTTGAGCGCCATTTTTCCCATGAAATTCGTAGATCGTATGAAGAACGCGGCTATTTCGATGGCAAGATAAATCAACATCCCGATGAGGATATTGTGCAAGCACAAATGTGGTTACACGATAACTATGGAAAAGATATTCGACTCAGTGAAGTGGCAGAGCGATTTGAAATGAGCGTAAGATCATTTAATCGTCGATTTAAAATCGCCACCAACAAATCACCCTTACAGTACTTGCAGGAAATCAGAATCACGGTCGCCAAAGATTTACTTCAAACCAGTAATCTCACCATTCACGAAATTGCCTATAAAGTTGGCTATTCCGATATGGGTCACTTTGTGGGTTTATTTAAAAAGCTACTTGCTACCACACCCAGCGAATACAGAACCACCGTACGTGCCAAATTATTCAGTGCCGATCAGCACTCGTAATTTGCGCACTATTTTTTTGTCAGTACAACAACATCCGCCGCAACAAATTCAAGCTCAGCTCGCCAAAAGTTGGCGATCCACTGCAATGTCTTTTCGTGAAAATAGGTGATGTGAGTGGGATCATTTTTGTAATGCCACGACTTAAATCGTTCAAGATCCAACCAACGCTTGGTCATAATCACCAAAAAACCACCCACTTTCAAAGTATTAAACAGTGTATCTAGTATTAACGCTGGATCAGCCAAGTGCTCTACGACTTCTGTGGTTACAATAAAATCAAACCTATTATCCAAAATCGTATTATTTGGATAATAAAATTTATCGAAAAGATCGACGGTGTGCCCATACTCAGAAAGGATTTTGGCCAGCATTGGTGCCGGACCACAGCCAAAATCTAAGCCGTAAGACTTTTGCTGTAAGCGGCCAAGAAGTGGCTCCGCTGCGCGGGTAAGAAATTGACGATAGCCGACATCGGTTAATGAATTTTCGTGTTTATCGTATTCTTCTCGCTCTTGATTGTCCGTCAAATGGAATTTTTTCGGCACATGAACCAGGCTACAACTCGCACAAATAAAGTAACTCCGCCGCTTATCTTGATGAAATAACGAGCAAACCGCGCCACATAATGGGCAAATCTGAACCAACATTTAATCTTTCTCTTCGCCTTGACTGCCTTAGTGAACCCATTTTGGATGTTAACACCGCACCAGTATTGATAAGACGATTATCAATTTCGTCATAATTTCAACCAGTTACGATTATGGAGAATGAAATCTCGCTTCTGCGTTACCGATAGTTCGAACTCGATTAGAGTCTCCTATACTGAACAAAACCATTTATCAGAAAAATTTGACCAGTAATGCCCTGTTCAGCGTAAACTTTCTAAACTAATGAGTGTGATCTTGTTATCACTTTACAGCCCTACCTTGATCATTTGCGGTAGTGATTTACGATTTTCACGGTTGAATTGAGGAAACGATTTTGAACAATCACCAAACACAATCCAAACGTTCATTGTTTCTTACGCTTATCGTCACAGCTGTTTTCACATTGTCATCATTAGAAGGACACTCAGCGCTGAGTCCATCCTTTGAAGCGGATCGCCTGTTGATTGAAGCTGAAGATTTAATCAGTCAGAGTCAATTTTCGAAGGCAAAAGAATCTTTATCCCGCTCGCTCTCTTTAAGAACTGATCCACCACCACGATTTTATTTCTTGCAAGGACGTGTTTACGCTGCTCTAAACGAACCTCATAAAGCATTATCATCTTACGAATCTTACATAGAGCACGCAGGACGAAGCGCACCGGAGTATTTTGAAACCTTACGATTAATCACCAAACTGCGCGAGCAAACGCAGGGGCCCTCAAAAACAGTAGCCGACGATAGTCTTAAAGCCAGCACCGCAAAGATTAAATGGTCAAACGATCTCGATGTTGTGGACGATTATTATCAGTATCTGGAATTTTTGTATCAAACAGACGACACCGTAAAAGCCGTTACACAGCACATCAATAATCTTCTCGAATTTTACGGCTACGGTGAAACCTCAGTAGTTGCCTCAAATAAGCTCGAAGGAGCTCATCGCCACAAAATTAGCGTAAAGCTGCCTGATACTGTCATAACAACAACTCAGAATTTGGCAAACACCAAAAGATTAACCACAAATCAGCGATTTTCTGTGTACGGAGTTGATCCATATTTGCGTTATGAGTGTGGACTCGAAAATGCCAGTTGCCAATTGCGTAACCCCACCGATGGCAGCACTTGGCTAGAAATTATCGATAATCAACCGGCAGCAGAGGAATTATCGCGCGCAATATCGTCTTTGGTACGATTATTACAAAAGCAATCTTAAGACAGATCTTGCATTTTTAAGGGATAAAATGATTCAGCTCTCTAAATAAATATTCCATCGGATTGCATGGAATGCAGAAATCATCAAAAGCATTGAACCGAACTCAGACACTTTTACGTATAATGGCGCTTTGATATCACGCAACCAAGCTAAGCATTAAAAGGCTTAGTGCTCACGACCTCGAACGTTGATAAGTTGAAAGCGCATGAAATACCAAAATACAAAAAATTTTAATCATCAACACAACGAGAAAATTGGTGTACTCATTACCAATTTAGGCACTCCAGACGCACCAACACCCTCTAAGCTAAAAACCTATTTAAAGGAATTTCTGTCTGATCCACGAGTTGTCGAAATCCCAAGGTTTATATGGTGGTTTATCTTAAATGGAATTATTTTAAACATGAGACCTAAAAAGTCGGCTCATGCTTACGCATCGGTTTGGACAGAAGAAGGCTCGCCATTGATGACCATTACTAAGGCGCAGCACCGCGCGCTCAGTGAGATGCTGGACGAGAATCTGGTGGTTGAATTTGCCATGCGCTACGGCAATCCGTCTATCACATCTGTGATTCAAAAAATGTCGGAAGCCGGTGTTAGAAAATTAGTCGTATTACCGCTCTACCCTCAATACTGCGCCGCCACTACTGCATCAACCTTTGATGCCATCGCGCAAGATTTTACCCAACGCCGCTGGCTACCGGAACTGCGCTTTATTACACATTACCATGATCATCCTTTGTACATAAAAGCCTGCGCAGAAAAAATTAAAAAACATTGGCAGATACACGAACGAGCCGAAAAAATCGTTTTTTCGTATCATGGTGTGCCTAAACGTTATTTGGATAATGGCGATCCTTATTTTTGTGAATGCCATAAAACCACCCGACTCATTGCCCAAGCGCTAAATCTCCAAGACGGTGACTATCTAACAACGTTCCAATCCCGATTTGGTAGAGAAGAATGGTTGCAGCCTTATACCGATGAAACCATGAAGTCGTTGCCATCCAAAGGTACCAAATCTGTTCAAGTATTTTGTCCGGGATTTTCCGCTGACTGTCTGGAAACCATCGAAGAAATTAACGTTGAAAATAAAGGCTATTTTATTGCCAACGGCGGTGAGCGCTTTGAATACATAACGGCATTAAATGATGAACCCGAGCATATTCAAGCACTGGCTCAAATTGTTAATGACAACCTTAAGGGTTGGTCGATTGCAAACGAAGATCGACAACAGCAAAGCCAACGAGCAAAAGTACTCGGTGCAACGTTTTAATACTCAGATTTTCATCAAAAGGTAAATAATGCCATGAGCACAAACACAAAAGCTTTATTGGTTATGGCGCATGGCAGCCGCGCGCAAAAAGCTAACGATGAATTTAAAACCATTGTTAACCAATTATTTGAGTATGTAAGCAGCTACAAAATCGTAGAACCTATTTTCTTAGAACTTTGCGATCCTTCTATGCTGGATGCTGTGAAGGTGCTTTATGAAAACGGCATTGAAAATATAGATATCTACCCGATGTTTTTTAATCAAGGAAAGCACGTTGGCGTAGATATTCCCGCACAAATACAAGAATGCTTAACGGCTTACCCAAATTGCACGATTACGCAATTAGACTACTTTGGATCGAACAGCGAATTTGCGAAAATAATGGCCAAACACATCGAGTCACAGGGTTAATTACGCCTTATTTGGTAAATAATGGCTAAGAATTAATTGACGTTAATCATTAATCTAAAAGAATAGTAACCCGCATACATTCGCTTTTTTTGAATGTATGCGAAAAGCCACTTAAGGAATCTTTGATTAATTTTTCGATTATTAGATCAGAGATTTAATAGAAGAGTAGGAAACGAAACAGCGATTTTTAATTTTTTCACGATTTCAATCACTTACGCATCTAGAAATTGACGGCACATCCTTGTACCACAAGAAACTCTAGATGAATCAGGGTTTCCTTAAAGCATGTCTTTGTAGAGATTCGACATTTCCAAACTTATTGGATTTTCAAATCCGGGAACGCGGATGCTTGTGGTGGTCATTTCAATCTTATCTTCTTCAATAACACCTTCACCAAACTGATAAATTACCTGTAAATCTCCGGCTAAAGCGCTTTGATCGTATTCGTTTGCGCGTGTTACGGTAGCGTCTAGCTTAGAAAAATACTGATCTAAAACGTCAGAACCCCAGCGCTTTTCGAGCATTTGCAGAGTTTTTTCTGGCGATACTAAAATACCAGTAGCGTTGGCGCCCCCAAAACCTTTCGAGTTGATAAAAGCCAAATCAAGATTATGTTCGACTTTAATGTCATCCAAGAAAATATTTAAATGACTTCGTGCAACGTCGTCGGCAATATTATCCGCTGTGCGAATTCCGGGCAGAACTTTATATTTAAACATACCCAAAGCCGCATTCACTTGATCACCGCTGGCAGGCGCCAAGGAATGACCCAAAAACGCTTTAATGGCAATGGTTGGCCAATTTTCTATGCCGAACGTCTTAGCGACTTCGTCAAATAAAACAGATTCAGTTTCTCTATTCTTAGGTGTGCTAGATCCGTGAGCCAATAAAATACTCGACTGAACTGACTCCTTGCCAAACATAGATTGAGCACTGGCCACAGCCCGTGCCATAGTCAAATAGTTACCGGCGCCGGGAGCAGAAATAGACTTTTTATAACCGTCTGAATTTAAGAATACCCCGGCAACAGAACCGTGAATTTGCGCACCCAGCTCAAGAGCTAATTCGTCATCCATTAACACCGTAAATTGGCTAGATTCAGCAATCGTAAAACCGCAGTTATCAGAAAATGGACGACTGGAGCGACTATGGTCAACCTCATCAACATTGTATAAACGCTTTTGAGCGTCTTCAGTTGCTAAAGCACCCATGGTTGCGTAACCGTCGATAATTTCACTGGTTACCGGCGCTTCACAACCACCAACAATTACCACACGCTTACGACCGCTACGAATTTCTTCTATAGCAGTGTTCATATTATACAAAAAGCTTGCGCAAGCCCCGGTAATAGAAGCCGAACTACCCACGCTACCAATAACATAGGCGTTGATAAAATCGGTAGTCATTGAGTTGAGGCCCAAAATTAAATTTTTGGTCGACACGCGCGAGCCAAGTAATCGAGACTGCAACATTCCGCCTGCGCCGTGCTCGTCAAGCTGCGCCATAATATTACTGGCATAAACACCGATTTCATCGGGAGAAACTGCTTTCAAAATATCTTGCCAATCTATGCCCACCGAACGAATGGCGTCAGACGCACCCAACACCGCCATTTGCAACGCACGAGGGTGAAAGTGGGAATTATAATGGCTGGAGATATCGAATCCTTTTGGCAACTGCCCCGCAGATTTAACCGGAAAATCGCGATAGCTATCGACTTTAATGTTGCTCAAAGAACTGACGGCGATGGTGGTAGTTTTGCCGTCTTCGGCAATAATTTCCCAACCTTCGGGTAATGGCTCTGGTAAATCGCGAGTACGGACTTTAAATTCGATCGCTTCACCAGTTGCCGAATCTAAAGTGGTTTTTTTGTGCCATTTGACGTTATCAACATCGAAATACACGTCTTTATCAATACGACGAATTAAAGTGTTCGCGAGTACATCTGTCTCTAATAACCCAACGGTTTGCTCTAACGACAAACCCGATTGTTCACCAACGATGTAACCATTTTCGCTTTTTTTGGCATAACCCATTAACACAGCTAAACCAGCAATTGTCTTGTTGCGCTCTGTCGAATCGATACTATCGATTACTAAACGTTTATAACCGTGATGAAAAGATGTACGACCAGCGGCGTTATAGCCGCCAAAACCAACAATTACAGGTAAACGTGCAGACAAAGTCATGGTAATTCCAAAGAAGGTCAGAGCTAGATCAATTATAGCGTGCAGTCTAGTGCGCCAAGAAAGGATACTAAACGGGTTTTATGGTCATAAATATTGGCATTTCAGCCAAAACATGCACCATTTGGATTACTTCGCAGAATCACGAATAATAAATAACCACTTCGAATAATCAATCTTCAAAAAAGCGCAATATCTTGTCACGTTCCCACATGGCATCTTGGTAACCAAGATCCATCAGAGTTTTCGTGAATTTATTAGAAAATAAAAGATAACTGGCCAAACCGGCTCCACCACCTTTTGCGGTAGCGCCAGACGATGCCAAGATTGCTTTCAAAGGTTTAGGAAGATAACGGACATGACGACCGGCGATTCGATCTACGTCTTTGGTGGGAGAAATTGAAATCGATTCTATTTTTCGGGCTTTAGGATGACCCACCCTAAGCGGCGCTGGAATCAAATTAATTAAGTCGTTGACGTGCTCTAAATGCTCTAGATCGGCATCCATAGAATCCAAAAAAGCGGAATCTAACAAATGCCCAAACATTTGCCCCATAGAAGGAGAATGTTTAGCCATGTGCCGTTTGTTCCAGTGTTCAGGATTTCGGCTATCGCTCACACCCACAATGAATATTTTATCGGCGCCTAATTGCAACGCGGTACTCAATGGCGATAACTGTCGAACAGCACCATCGCCGTAATATTCATCATTAATTTTTACGCTTGGAAAAACTCCGGGAATCGCAGAAGACGCCAAAAGGTGATCAATGGATAGTTCCGTAGACAACCCTAAACGATTATAACGGCGCCAATTGCGAATGGATGAATGTCCCTGAAAGAAACTAATGGATTCACCGGTACTGTAGGCCATAGCAGTTACAGCAACAGCGTGAAGTTTTCCAGATTCAATAGAAGGTTTTAGGTTTGAAAAATTAATATGACTTTGCAGCAGAGTTTTCAGCGGGGAATTGTCGAGTAAGGCTATGGAGTCAGACTTAGCGATACCCTGATTAAAAAACGCTCCGGTAAGACGTTTTACGCCCAAAGCAATATCTTTCCAGCCAGCTTTTACGACATTTTCAACGTGTAGGTTATCCCAAATAGTCACCAAATCAGCAATGGCGTTATCGAAGGTACTTAAATGCGATGCCAAGGCCAGCGCATTAATTGCTCCAGCAGATGTACCGCAAATAATGGGAAAAGGAGAAGTTTCAGACTTGCCAATAATGTCATTAACGGCATTTAACACACCAACCTGATAGGCGGCTCTAGCACCACCACCAGATAAAACTAACGCTCGGGACATTCAATCACTTTTAATGGTTAATTAATGAGGACTTTTAGAAGCCCCTGATTAACTCTTCCTGAATTTAATCAGAAGGCAAAAATTGCTAATGAGCCTAACGAAAAAGGCCCGTTAAGCAAAGAAAAAACTGGAAAAGAAAATAACTGAATACTTATAAATTTCGAAAATAAAACCGGTTATTCGTTACTCGAATTTTTAAGTTTTCGAAGCAGTAACACCAATAATCCAGTGAGAGCAGCAATTATTAAAATCAACAGTAAAAACAGTACGCAAATTAGAAAAAAATTACGTATGGCGTAAGCCGGTACTCCCCACCCCCACACAGCCAGTCCTAGAAAAGACGCTAGAGCGAACACACCAACAAGTGTTGTTGTTGTACGTTTGAACTTACGCTTAAAAATAAACAAATATCACCTACTTTACATATCACGAATAATGAGTGTGCTTAGAATGCGTCTTCACGGGACCATTCACATTGCACTTGCATATCCCCAGAGCCCGGCGTGTGAAAATCGCCACTGGTCTCCCACGTAAAAGTATGGCTGCCAGAGAGCACAGTTTCCAGATGAACCTTTGCAGAAACCCAATACATTTTAGAAAGCAGCTGCTCAAATTGCGCAATCCAACTTTGCCATTCGTATTCAATACCGCGATAAGATGCGCCAAAATGAAAAACTTCGTTATTAACGGTGTCTAATTCTGGTGATGGCTGTGGTAACGAAAACATCTCCCGAGCCAAAAACTGCCACTCATCCTGCGAAGGCAGCTCCAACATCGCCTTGCGATTTATTTCTCGTCGCTCGGCGTCCAAGCGCTTGGAGTCGATAATACATCCGTAAACTAAAGATTCGAATTCCACCCAATATTCTCTCGTTGATAATCGTTAGAGGATTGTAGATTTGCTTAAAATTCACCCAAAACGTTACATAATCAAAGGTTAAAAAATCCACCAACCCTTACTACTTAACCGTTTTTCACAACGTTGCAACTGCGTCGTATATCGACTAGCACGATCAGCAACTTTACGAGCCGTTGCTTTTAGCCAATCTTTACTCGCATAGGTCTTACGGTTAAAACCGCCATGCCCTTCGTGATACGCCAAATACAAACCGTAAGTATTAGAGAGATTAATATTACTGAGTTTTTGGCTTTGTTTGTTGTACTGACCGACAAAATCGATGGCATCATCAAAATCGTGTCGGTCTGCACCCGACCGACCCGATGATTTTTTGTACCATTTCCAAGTATCGTCTTTTACTTGGGCGTAGCCATAGGCATCACTGGGCCTAGCACCGGGAAAAATCCACAAGAACTTTTTCCGCTTTGGCCGAGCCTTGGCAACAAAGCCTGACTCCTGATACATAATTGCCATCATTGTTGGTATGGACGAACCCCAGCGCTTTTCAGCCTTTTTGGCATCGTCATACCAACCGCGCTTCTCATCAAAAATATCGCAGATGTTTTCGGTATGTTTAGGCGGTGATGAAGTACACGCAGCAAGTGCAATGCACAAGGTAACCACCGCAAAAACTCTAATCGTGATAAATAAGTTGCTTAATTTTCGATACACCCGCAGCTCTCAGATTGATTTAGTCCATTTAATAATTTACATCGCCTAAATGAGCCCTTGAACTCAATAATGTTATTACACCAAAAGCGTAAGAGATTTTAAACGTTTATACCAAAACCACGCAAAAGATCGACAAAGGCCTGTTCATCAATAACCTCAACACCTAGCTCCTGAGCCTTGGTTAATTTTGATCCTGCACCGGGACCGGCAACAACGCATTGGGTCTTTTTAGAAACACTGCCCGCTACCTTAGCACCGAGTTCTTGCAAAAAGGCCTTGGCTTCATCGCGACTAAAACGCTCAAGTGTTCCGGTGACCACATAGGTTTGACCGGCAAGGGGCAACTCTGCCACCTCTTTAACGGCTAGGTTTTCCCAACTAACACCGGCTTCTTTTAATGCCTCGACGAGTTGTTGGTGCTCGGCTCGACAAAACCATTCGTGAATAAAGTGCGCTACCACAGGACCAACATCGTTGATGGTTTGCAATTGTTCAGTATCCGCTGCGGCAATAGCCTCTAAGCTACCCAGTGATTGCGCTAGAGTTCTAGCGGTAGCCTCACCCACCTCCCGAATACCCAGTGCGTAGATAAACCGGGGTAACGTAGTTTGCTTACTGTTTTCGATACCATCCAACAGATTCTGAGCAGATTTTTGCCCCATTCGCTCAAGGTTAGAAACGGCTTCCAGATCCAATGAGTACAAATCCACCACCGAATCAATCAGTTGCTCATCTACGAGTTGCTCAACCAACTTGTCGCCCAGGCCTTCAATATCCATAGCTTTACGCGATGCATAGTGTTTAATAGCCTCTTTGCGCTGAGCCTGGCAGGTTAAGCCACCGGTGCAACGCGCTACCGCCTCTCCGGCTACGGTTTCTACCGGTGAACCGCACACAGGACAATCGTCTGGAAAGACAATTTCGCGGGCATCTTCTGGGCGGCGTTCTAGTACCACCGAGACCACCTGTGGAATTACATCACCAGCGCGACGAATAACAACACTGTCGCCAACACGAACACCTAAGCGTTCGATTTCATCACGATTATGCAAGGTTGCATTTGAAACAGTAACACCACCGACAAAAACCGGTTCTAAACGCGCAACCGGTGTCACAGCACCTGTGCGCCCTACTTGAAATTCAACATCAACCAGCTTGGTAACCTGCTCTTGGGCGGGAAACTTATAAGCAATCGCCCAGCGTGGCGCACGTGAGACAAACCCCAACTCCCGCTGTAGCTCTAGATCGTTCACTTTAAAAACAATACCGTCGATATCGTACGCAAGGCCGTCACGCAGCTCACCCAGTTTTTGGTGATAGCTCAGACATTCTTCAATCGATTTCGCCGTAGCCATGTGCTTATTGATTTTGAAACCCCAACCATTGAGCTGCTGCAAAACCTCGGTATGCGTGGTCGCCATATCGCCGCCCTCCACTAAACCTACGCTGTAAGCGCACAGCTCCAGAGGACGTTTCGCGGTAATACGGCTATCAAGCATACGTAAACTACCGGCAGCGGCATTACGTGGATTCACAAACACCTTGCTACCGTCCAGCCGTGCTTGTTGGTTGAGTTTTTCAAAGCCATCTTTAGGCATATAGATTTCGCCTCGAACCTCTAAAACCTCGGGATAACCGTTACCGCGCAGCTTTAAGGGAACGGTTCCGATGGTGCGAACGTTCTGAGTAATGTCTTCACCATTTTGACCATCGCCACGAGTTGCACCACGCTCTAGCACACCATTTCGATAAATCAGGCTGATGGCCAAACCATCCAGTTTGGGTTCACAGGCGTATTCGATATCGACGTTCGATTTCAAACGATCTTTTACGCGCTTATCAAAGTCTCTTAAGTCTTCGTCTGAAAACGCGTTATCCAAAGACAACATGGGCACCTGATGTTGCACGGTCTCAAATGCCGATAAAGGAATCGCACCGACTCTTTGTGTGGGCGAATCGGGAGTAATCAGTTCGGGATGATCGGCCTCTATGGCTTTGAGCTCTTGAAACAGTCGATCGTACTCGGCGTCTGGAACCTTGGGATCGTCAAGAACGAAATAGGCATAGTCGTGATGCTCTACTTGTTTGCGTAGAGACGAAATTTTTTGCTGGAGTTCAATTAAAGAATCAGACATTGACTTAAATACTTAGAGATTCGTGAAAATTAAGACTGCAAATGTAAAAAAGCCCGCAAGGTTTAATGATTTACTTGCAGGCTCAATATCACTTAACGTTATGGCTCAGTGTGGGTGTGTTAGCCGCTTGCGTTCGTAATCACGTATACGCTGGCGATAATGCTCGACCGTTTGCTGGGTTAAGACACTGCGATTTTCGTCTTTTAACTCACCACCCCAATAATTTGCAAGGTTCTTCGCGGTGTTATAGAGCAAATCGAAGGCATCCATACTTTTGTCGGAACAGGGTAACGCCAGAAAGAAACTCACGCCCGGCGTATAAAATCGATCCATTTCTTGGATGTTAAACGTACCTGGCATAACGATGTTAGCCATGCTAAAAATAATTGGTTGCCTGCCCTCAATATCGCGGTGGCGATGGAAAATATTCATTTCACCAAAGCGCATCCCTTCTTCGATACAAGCATCCAGAATCGCACCGCCAGAAAAATACTCGCCGCTTGGCGCCATAATATTAATGACCAAGACTTCTTCGGGCTCTTCGTAATGATGTTCGATTTCATCTAGCTCGGGCTCGGCATCGACTGAATGCTCGACGTCCGTTTGAGCTTGAGGTTCATCAAGCTGGTTTGAACCACTAACCGTAAATGACGTGTTCGATCGCAAAGATTCTTCTGGTTCTGCTCGCAGTTGTGGTTCGTTCTCCGGAACCTCTAGATCATCGATGTTACCCAACGTAGGCTCTTTCTGTTTTTGCGCCTGATCCGGTTCAACAACCGAGTCCATTAGCATAGGCACAGACTCATCCAGATTTAATGTAACCTGTTCGGGAATACGATATCCCTTGGTGGTTTTACTGGCACTGTAGGATTCTTTTACGACACGATTCAGTTGCTCGGCAGAAACCTCATCGCGTTGGGCGACAACTCGTGCGCCACCACTTGGGAGTTCGCTGCCATAGCGTTCCAAATCGGCTTTATTACCGCCAACCTGAACATTTGCAGATACTTTAATTGAGCCGCGTTTGGCGTGTCGCATTCGGCGAACTCCGTCCAAAATTACGGCTAAAATAGCCAAACCAATGATTACGGTAAGCCACTCACGTGCGGCGAATTCCATAAATTAAACTGCCTCTGACAAACACCAAAACACCTGGTGTGAGTAATGTGTATTCTTATGCAAGCTCGATAAACCGTGTTTAGCTCGCCGCCAATTCTGCTGCTTCTTCGACATCCACCGAAACCAGTCGCGAAACGCCGGGTTCGTGCATGGTAACGCCGAGAAGGTTCTGCGCCATTTCCATCGCCCCTTTATTATGGGTGATGTAAATAAATTGAACCTGTGAACTCATTTCTTC
Organism: Sessilibacter sp. MAH1; assembly: GCF_054658315.1. Lineage (NCBI taxonomy): Bacteria > Pseudomonadati > Pseudomonadota > Gammaproteobacteria > Cellvibrionales > Cellvibrionaceae > Sessilibacter > Sessilibacter sp. MAH1. Next base: position 27,004 of record NZ_BAAGIC010000006.1, on the reverse strand, counting down.
AACCATACGTGCGTAACGACCCACGTTAGCGTCGTCAAGCGGCGCATCAACCTCATCGAGCATACAAAACGGCGCCGGATTCAAACGGAAAATCGAAAAGACCAATGCAATTGCCGTAAGTGCTTTTTCACCACCGGAGAGCAAATGAATGGTGCTGTTTCGTTTGCCCGGAGGGCGCGCCATGATGGCGATCCCGGTATCTAACAAATCATCACCGGTGAGCTCCAGATAAGCATGGCCGCCGCCAAAAACTTTTGGAAATAGCTCTTGCAGTCCAGAGTTAACTTGATCGAAGGTTTCTTTAAATCGAGTTCGGGTTTCCCTGTCAATTTTGCGGATTGCATTTTCCAGCATTTCTAGTGCGTCACGCAAATCGGCATCTTGGCGATCTAAATAATTTTTACGTTCTGATTCGGTTTTATATTCATCAATCGCCGCCAGGTTGATCGCACCTAGGCGTGAAATTTTCGACTCTAAACCTTCGATTTCGCTAACCAAAGAATCTTCGGTAATGTCATCGGCGAGCTCGGCGAGGGTTTGTTCTAACTCATAACTCTCGGCTTTTAACTGTTCGAGTGCAGATTCACGCTTGGTCTCTAACTCACGAGCAGACAAACGCGCCTTTTCAAGTACCCCGCGAACCTGAGCAAGAGTTTGCTCGACCTTACCGCGAGACTGTTCTAACTCACGCAGTTGATGTTCAACCTCTTGCACCGCGGTTCTTGCTGCGGTTAATTCGGCTTCAACCGACATGCGTTTTTGCAACAGAGCTTCCAACTCAGACTTCTGCTCTTCTGCCGGATCTTGCGTATTTTCGATATTTTCAAGCAGCGACTCACGACGCTCCTTGGCTCGTAAGTGCAATTGCTCGGTTCGACTCAAAGAAGACCGAATTGAATCTAGTTGAGTTTTTAAAGATTGATACTGCATCGCTAACTGGTGCGACTTATCTTTATTTTCTCGCGCCTTAACTCGTGCGTCTTCCAATGCTTGGCGAATTCGATCGCGTTCAGCCATTAAGGATTCACGCTGACTGGAATCGTTTTCCATCGCCTCAATAGCGTCTTCTAAAATGGCTCTCGCTTCGGATAGATTTTTGCTCTCTTGATGTTGTTGGGTTAGTGCTTCATTGATTTCTTGATCAACACGTTGACGGCGCACCAAAATCTGTTCGATTTGAACTTGTTGAGCGCTAAGCTGCGCTGCAAGCTCACTGCGTTGACGGTTATGAGTATCGGCTTCACGGCGGACGTCTTCACGCTTACGCTCAAGATCCTTAACTGCGCCCAAAGCATCCTCAAGTTGACTTGAGATATCTTCGGCAACCTCTTGATTCTCATGAAGATCTTCAGAAAGCAACTCAAGCTCTTGCTGACGCGCTAAAACGCCAGCACCAGCGTCATGTTCACGCTTAACACGAACCCAATTTGAGCCAATCCAAATACCATCACGGGTAATAATCGATTGACCGTGGCTCAATCCGGCTCGTCGTGTCAGTGCATCGGTAAGAGTTTCGGCCACCTGTACACCAGCAAGTAAAGATGGCAAGGCGTCTGATCCAGAAACATATTTCAACAAATCGAGATCGGCACTGGCGCTATGTTGACCCGATGCTTTTCCGTCAACCAAAAATAAGTTGCCATCGTTGAAGGCTTCAAGACTGCTGGCAAATTCATCAAAAGCGTCGGTAGCGACGGCTTGTAAATTGGCCCCTAAAACGGTTTCCACCGCCAAATTCCAGCCATCGGTTACTTGGATTTTTTCGGCAAGCTTTGGCGCTGATCTTAAATTGTGAGTTTCAAGCCACTCATCAACCGCAGCACTAGATTGACTTAACGCGGCCTGCTGAAGTGCTTCTAACGAAGCCAAGCGTCCTTTTTGGGTTTGAATAAGCGCGCGTACATCATCGAGCTTATTGCGTAAGCTTTCTACGTCGGCCCGCTTAGATTGCAATTGATCGCTAAACTGCTCAGATTGCTCGGCATACTCCTCGCCGATTAATTCCATTTCGGCGATTTTTTCGCGCAGAATTTCTAAGTTCTCTTCACCTTCAACCGCAGACAAACCGGATTTTTCTTCGCGCAGTCGTTCGATACGTTGATTCAATCGGGTTTGAACTTGCTCTAGATGCTGAATGCGAGACTGTTGCACCTCGGCCTGCTGACGGGGCGCCGCAGACGTTTGGTTGAATTCATCCCAACGTGTTTGCCAGGCGCGCATTTGCTCTTCTGATTCGGCCAATGTTTCGCTTGAAACCTCTTCGGTTTCAGCAAGCAGTTCCATTTCAGGCTCAACTCCCATCAACTCAACTTGCAACAGTTCAGATCGCTCACGATCACTTTCTAGATGCTCTTTAGTTTCGTTGAATTCCTGCTCGGCCTGCTGCAAATCAGCTTTCAGCTGACGAGAACGCTCTTCGGTATGGTGAATACTTTGTTCGATTCGCGCGATATCGTTGCCCAACGAGTAGAAACGACCTTGTACTTCGTTAAAGGTCTCGCCCACTTCGGTATGGTTTTGACGGTAGCGCTCAATTTGGGTATCGGTACTGACTTGATCGGTTACAAAGCTTTCCACTTTGAGTTCAAGCTCGGTAATTTCTCCGGATTTCAACTGAGCTTGTTGATCTAGCTCTTTATAGCGCAGCGCTTGTAGCCAAGCCTTAGATTGACGCTCCAGCTTTTTGTACTCGGTGTATTTTTCCGCAGCCTGAGCTTGACGCTCCAAGCGTGACAGCTGTCGCTCTAGCTCTTCGCGTAAGTCTGTCAAACGCTCAAGGTTTTCCATGGTGCGTCGCATACGATTTTCGGTATCGCGACGGCGCTCTTTGTACTTAGAAATACCAGCAGCTTCTTCAATAAAAACACGCAGATCTTCTGGTTTTGCCTCAATAAGCTTTGAGATCATGCCCTGTTCGATGATTGCGTAACTGCGCGGCCCAAGACCGGTACCTAAGAATAAATCGGTGATGTCACGGCGGCGACAGCGATTACCGTTAAGGTAGTAGTTGTTTTGACCATCACGGGTAACCTTTCGGCGCACAGAAATTTCGTTATAACTGGCGAACTCACCAATGATGGTGCCGTCGCTGTTATCAAAAACCAATTCGATACTGGCTTGACCAATAGGTTTGCGATTGCCCGATCCGTTAAAAATAACATCCGTCATCGACTCGCCACGAAGGTTTTTCGCCGAAGACTCACCCATTACCCAACGAACGGCATCGATGATATTTGATTTACCACAACCGTTTGGCCCCACAACCGCACACAAATTACTCGGAAAATAAACGGTGGTTGGATCAACAAAGGATTTAAAACCAGCAAGCTTAATGCACTTGAGCCGCATAATTAGGTTATTTCACTCTTTAATAGTCTGGTAATCGGCCTGAGTATTCAGACAAATTCTACATATTCGTTCACAAACGACAGCACAACGCATAAGACGCGCTTAATAAAGTGATTGATCGTTCTAAAAAATCATTTCAATTCAATCATTTGACTGCGTTTTTGGGTGGGCTTTTATACCCGTATAAAAAGCGTCTGTCGAAGGTTTAGGTGACGATTTTATGACTTTTTACTCATTTACTTTCATTTTAGTCAATTTCGAATTTATGAGACAAAATTCTGACATTTTTTATGATCGATCAAACTAGCACAAAAGTATTATACGATCAGATGGTAACCAACAAGAGCTTATTACAGCTCTAAACAAAACAACCACTGCCCTAACATTTGAGCACACCCAAAAATCAAAAAGCTCAGCGGCAACAGAATCACCACTGAGCTTTTACGATATAAACTTGGGTAAATCAGTTAACTGGATTCTGAATTAGCAAATCAAAACCTTGGCTCAATTGATCTTGAGTTACCGGCCCAATCGCCCCCTGCCAATCACCAGCTTTTGCGATTGGGCTACCGTCAGGACTGACTCTGGCAACCAACTCTAGCTGATCAACCGATCGCAAATTCATGTTTGGCACCATAGACATAGATTCGTCTAGAGTGATTTGGGTTGGTAAATCAGAAACCTTAATACGTTGAATGGCTAAGGGTACTTTAGGACCATTCCAAGCACGCGCGTACACAAAAACGGTTTGCTCTGGCTCAGATGGCACCCCTTCTGACAGAGCTACATTCAAGACGACTTTCAACGGCTCAGCATCAGTAGTCGCAGAATCAGTAGTTGCAGGCGTGGTTTCGGCAACTTCTTGTCCGGACTCAACCAACAACTCGCGAGCGCGATTGATACCGGCTTGCAAGGTTGCAACATCGGGATCATTGCCTAAGAAATTTATCGCACGTGTCCATTGATCAATAGCCTCTTGGAAACGACTATTTTGCATTGCTGCAATGCCCGACATACTCAGTGCCAATGTGTTATCGGGATCTATCGCAAGAGCGCGATTCACCAAACTTTCAATCTCGGGAATCATTCGATTGCCAGAGGCAAAAAACACGGTTTGAGCAAACTCCGCCATGATGCGAGAATCTTTTGGTCGCTTAATCAATATAGCTTGATACGCAGAAATGGCCGATCGAAAATCACCTAACTCGGCGTAATTACGCGCAAGCATATAGCGGTTTTTAAGATTATCAGGATCTTTTTCGAGCAAGTCTTTTAACTTCTCAACAACATCCTGAGTAACCTTAGGATTGGCATCTCGATTTGCACGAAACGCCTCAATAAGTTCGTTTTCTTGGGCTTTCATCAGCTGCGAAAGCTCAACGTTGTCGAATTCGCCACGGGACAAATAAAAACTCAGTGCCAGCGCAGGCACCAGCACTAGAGAGATGATCAAGACCGGTTTACTCAAACCGCGTTTAGAAACAATTTCACTGGTTGTGAAATTATCTTCTAGCAAAGAAAGATCAAGCTCAGCTTTTAGCTGCTTAAACACCGCCTCTTCTATTTCGCCATTTTTAAAACTTTGCTCAAGCTCGGCCAAATGAGACTTATAAAGAACGACGTTCTCACCTTCTCGATTGTATTCGTTCGCTAGATTTCTACCTCGGCTGCGTAATAACGGCCAAGCAACAAAAACAGCAGCAAGAACAGCCAATACCGCGACGGCTAACCAAAAATTTAACATTAGTCTTTTCCATTGAATTCTGGGTTATTAAGCATCGCTTGCAAACGGGCTTGTTCTTGATCAGAGATTTCGGTGTTTGTCTCGACGACCTCTGTGGTTTTGCGGCGTTTGACAATCATCGCCAAAACACTCACACCAATTAACAACAAAACAGCCGGGCCAAACCAAAGAATGTAAGTCTTACCTTGTAACTTAGGCTTGTACAATACGTACTCACCATAACGCGCAACCATGTATTCTTTAATTTCAGGGCCGGTTTTACCCTCTTTTAATAAGCGATAAACCTCTGCACGCAAATCCTTAGCGATCTGAGAATCCGAACCAATAAGATTTTGGTTCTGACATTTAGGACAGCGCAATTCGCTGGCCAAACTTTGATAGAGCTTTTCTTGCTCAACAGAATCAAACTCGTAAATTTCAACCACCGCGTATACCGAGTTGGCGAACAACACAGCCAAGAGCAGTAACGCCGTACCCAAAATACGAGCTAAATAGCTACGAACAAATTCCATATTAAAATACCAAGTCACCGATACTGTAGGGTTCACCTTGGACTCCTTTTGTTAACAAAATTCAACCACCTAAACACCGTAACTAACACTATCGAACTGCTTCCAATCTATATTATGAGCAACAGCTAACCGTAATCGGTAATATCAGTCTCACCATGTGCCTAGTAGCTCTAACTTCTCGATAAGCCCCTATTATAGAAGCGACACCGTTTTACCATCAAACCTATAACCAACACCATCGTAAAAAAATTAAAACTACCGTCTTTAATAAAAAATCAGAAAATGGCATTAAGGTATAAATTGAATATCAATTACAGATATCGCCCTATAAATGCTTGAAAAAGATTTTCCTCATGCATTTGCCATGATGTTAATTTTTCGAATTATAACAAGGATGGCATCAAACTCCACCGAGACCGATGATATCAGTAAAAGCTGACGACAACTTGAACAAGGCGAAGAAAATACCAACAGACATTATATTTAAATGATTTTTCTAGAATTTTTTGTTGACTCGGATTTTTTTATCAGTAATATACGCGGCTCCTGACGAGGGGTGGTTAGCTCAGTCGGGAGAGCGACGGCCTTACAAGCCGTAGGTCACAGGTTCGACCCCTGTACCACCCACCATTTACCAAAGAACTACCTGGTAAATGAGTTCAGTATGCGGACCGGTAGTTCAGTTGGTTAGAATGCCGGCCTGTCACGCCGGAGGTCGCGGGTTCGAGCCCCGTCCGGTCCGCCACTTAATTCTAAAAAAAGCCTCATTTATTGAGGCTTTTTTTATGTCTGCGAAAACAGACAGAATTAATTAGAAGAATTTTCAGCTGTGCAAATTAAGCTGTTCAATCACTTCAACAGTTTTCAAAAAATTCCCATTTAATATCTTCGAACAATAAATACATCAAAGTCATTACTTCAGTACATTGATTGTATTTTTAGTATTGAAAAACGAACCCCCAATGAGAATCCGTTAGTAATTATTTTATCCAATGTTTTCTTGCAATTTCTGAATCGTATTTAAAATTTCCACTCGGAGTTTTGCTACTTTAATCCATTTAGGCCAAACTGTTGTTACGCCAGCCATTTAAATCGTCTTGCTTGTGTTCACAAAGCTTTACACTTACGTAATTTTCTAACCCTTCCAAATGGCCTTTGTTATGGGCCCATAATTGAATACTTGGTTGTGTATTTTGCCAATCTTGCAAATTACCGTAGTAGGAGTAAACAAAACCCTCTTTATTAGGAGCACTATGGCTATGCGAGCTTGTTTGTCGGCCTTTGGGCAGCGCACTAAGAATTCGGTAGGGAACCCATCGAGAAGAGTTTTATTTTCGTTAAATCCATTCATATACCAATCATTAACGGCTATTTGACACGCTTATATTTCTATTAAATGTCTCCGGGTATTACAGAATAACATTTTGCCGCTACCGATTTGCCATGTAATACCAGCTTATTACGAAAAGTACCTTCGTATACACCAAGTTTTGAAGCTACCGTATTACTAGCGGTATTTTCAGGATGCACGTGAATTTCTATTCGATAAATATCCAATTTTGAAAACGCGTAATCAATTGCTAAACGACAAGCTGTTGTGCACACACCTTTACCGGCTGTTGATTTACGAATCCAATATCCTAAATTCGCTATTTTATGTTGTTTGACTATTTGATTAAATCCAACCGAACCTAGTATTGCTCTAGTGTTGTTATCTTCAATAATAAATCTGTAGTCAGTATCGTTTTCCCATACTGTCAGTGCCGAGTTACACCAATCTTGAGCGTCAGAGAAGGAATAGTTTTCTGTACACCAAGGCAACCAACGAGATACATGATCTACAGATTCAATGACCGCCTAATAAAACTGAGTAGCATCTGTTGATTTATACTTTCTTATAGATATATTCATAATTAATCCAAAAGCTTCGCAGCAAAAAAAGCAATTACTTTTGTAGCATTAAGATGCAATTTAAAATAGCTTTCGCGTTAATGCTAAAAGAGAAAACTCTGATTATTCTAAAGCCTCCTATCACAGAGGAATACGTCGCAAAACTCAATTACTGTTCTTCGATTAAATCAAAGAACAGCAAATTAGAGTTCCCTTAGCCAGAAGAAATATTATTTTCTTAATTAAGAGCTCTGGTTTTCTTCGCTCATTACCGGCGTTGCGCTAACACTTTTAGTAACTAACAAGTAAACCACGGGCAATACAAATAGTGTTAATAAAATTGTTGTCAACATTCCCCCCACCATAGGCGCAGCGAGTCGACTCATTACCTCTGAACCGGTACCGGTTCCGTACAAAATAGGGACTAAACCTATTACGGTTGCACCGGCAGTCATGATCACAGGTCGAACGCGTTTAGAGGCACCTTCGACAATAATTTCGGCAATGTCATTTTTTGAATATTCTTTTAGGATTACATTATCGTCACCTTCACCGATTTTTTGTTGATTATTATTCTGTATCACGTGATCTTTAAATGCTTGATTTAAATACACTAGCATAATAACGCCCGTTTCGGCAGCAACACCGGCTAACGCTATTAATCCAACCCCTGCGGCAATTGAGAAGTTAAAATTCAATATGTACATCAGCCATAAACTACCAACTAACGCCACCGGTAATGTCAGTAGCAACATGGTAACCTGCGTAAAGGATTTAAAGTTTAGATACAGCAACACAATAATAATGGCGATGGTTAAGGGTATTACGTAAGTGAGTTTTTCTTTGGCACGCTCTAGGTATTCAAACTGACCAGACCACGTAACAGAATAACCCACCGGCAAATCTAGATTTTCATTCAAATAATCTTTTGCCGTGGTAACGTAGGTACCTAAATCTACACCCGCTACATCGATAAATACCCAACCATTTACACGAGCATTTTCGCTTTTAATGTTAGGTGGCCCTTCGACAATTTTTATGTCAGCAACATCGGCAAGTGCAATACGTTGACCACTTTCGGTAACAATAGGCAACAATTCGAGTTTTTCTGGTGAGTCACGATACGCTTGCGGATAACGAATATTCACCGGATACCGCTCTAACCCTTCAACGGTTTGTGTGATGTTAACACCGCCCACAGCCGTAGAAATGACCTGTTGAATATCGTCAATATTTAAACCAAAGCGAACGGCCTGCTCGCGTTTTAAATCGATTTCTAAATATCGACCTCCAGCAACGCGCTCGGAGTAAACCGATGCTGTGCCTGGAAAATCTCCCAGCAGGTTTTCTACCTGTTCGCCAATGCCTTGAATAGTTTTTAAATTGGGACCGGCAATTTTTAAACCCACGGGAGTTTTAATACCAGTTGCCAGCATATCTATGCGGGTTTTAATCGGCATTACCCAAGCGTTGGTTAAGCCGGGAACCTGGACGATAGATTCCAATTCAGATTTTAAATCCGAAAATGTCAAACCATCACGCCATTCACTTTTGTCTTTAAACTGAATAAAGGTTTCAATCATGGTTAAGGGCGCAGGATCTGTGGCGGTTTCAGCCCGACCAATTTTACCGAAAACGGTTTTTACTTCAGGTACTGTTTTTATTAATTTATCGGTTTGTTGAAGAATTTCACGCGCTTTACCAATGGACACACCAGGATAAGTCGTCGGCATGTACATTAAATCGCCTTCGTTTAATTCTGGCATAAACTCACTGCCAATATTAAATAACGGCCAAACTCCCGAAATCAAAACACCAATAAATACCGCTAAGGTTAGCTTAGGGAATTTAAGTACCCTTTTTAACAAGGGGCGATAACTATTCATCAAAAAACGATTAATGGGATTTTCTTGCTCGGTACGAATTCTACCGCGCACAAAATAACCCATTAACACCGGCACAAGCGTCACTGCCAACGCAGCAGAGGCTGCCATGGCAAAGGTTTTGGTATACGCAAGTGGCGCAAACATTTTTCCTTCTTGCGCCTCTAGCGTAAATACCGGTAAAAAACTCACGGTAATAATCAACAAACTAAAAAAGAGTCCTGGACCAACTTCAACGGAAGATTTAGCGACCAAATTCCAGCGCTCTTGATTCGTGAGCTGAATATTATTTTTAGAATAGTCTTCTAAATGTTTATGAAGGTTTTCAATCATTACAATGGCACCATCAATCATGGCACCAATTGCAATCGCGATACCACCTAAAGACATGATATTGGCGTTAAGACCTTGCCAGTGCATAACAATAAATGCGGTAAGAATACCAATTGGCAAACTAATCATAGCGACCAGCGATGACCTTAAATGCATTAAAAACACAATGCATACAACCGCCACCATGATTAATTCTTCGGCGAGTTTTTGCCACAAATTATCGATGGCCGAAGTGATTAATTCTGATCGATCATACACAGGCACCAACTCTACCCCAGCCGGTAAACTGCTTTTTAGTGCCTCAATTTTTTCTTTAACGGCATCGATGGTTTGTTGTGCATTTTCACCAAAACGCATCACCACAATTCCACCTACCGATTCACCCAAACCGTTAAACTCGGAAATACCGCGACGCATTTGTGGGCCAACAGAAATCGTCGCAACGTCTTTAAGCAACAGTGGCGTGCCTTGGCCGCTTACTCCCAGCGGAATATTGCTAAGGTCTTGTTCTGACTTTAAATAACCCGAAGCGCGAACCACATATTCGGCCTCCGCCAACTCAATTACAGAAGCACCGACCTCTTGGTTTGCTTGTCGAATGGCATTTTGAATATGCGTGAGCGGAATATCAAAGGCGCGCAATCGCTCGGGATCAACCTCAACTTGATATTGTTTTACCATACCGCCAACGGTTGCGACCTCAGCAACACCGGGTACCGATTGCAGTTCAAATTTTAAAAACCAATCTTGCAAGCTTCTAAGCTGATTAATGTCATGCTGACCAGTCTTATCAATTAACGCGTATAAATACACCCAGCCCACACCGGTGGCATCCGGCCCTAATTGTGGCGATGCATTTGCCGGTAATTGTGGCGCAACTTGGTTTAAATATTCTAAAACGCGTGAACGTGCCCAATAGAGATCGGTTTTATCTTCAAAAATAATATAAACGTAAGAATCACCAAAAAACGAAAATCCTCGAACCGTTTGCGCGCCCGGAACCGATAACATGGCTGTGGTTAATGGATAAGTAACCTGATCTTGCACAACTTGCGGCGCCTGGCCCGGATAACTGGTTTTTATAATGACTTGTACATCCGACAGATCCGGTATGGCGTCTACGGGTGTATTTTTCACCGAGTACAAACCGCCAACGCTTAAAATAACCGTTGCTAACAAAACTAAAACACGATTTTGAATCGACCAATAAATAACTTTTTCAATCATAATTGGCCACCATTATTCTCAGCGTGATTATGCTCGGTGTGGTTGTGTTCGTTGGATGAATTATTAGAGTCTGGCATTTCCATGGTTGAATCTTCCATTGATTTTGCCTTATCGGCAGACATGGCCTCTAAATTCATACTCTTTGAATCCATGGTTTCTGAACTCATCAAAGCCTTGGATTCCATTGTCATGTTTTCGTGAGCATTCATACCCTGAAGCAAGTCCGAGGGCTTATGATCCAGAATATCCAATATAATAAACTCGCCACTGCTCACCAAAAATTTAAATGTTAAAGAATCCCCTTTAGCAAAATCTTGAATTTGATAAGGCGCTTCTAAAATAAAATCTACGGTTGCCGCTGGACGATTCCATTTTTCGATGGCTTCACGGTGAATCGTTAGCTGATTATTTTCTGCGTCAATTTCTAATATTTCACCACGCGTTTCCGCAATCGAAGGCTTACGCGCAACATCGCTGTCTAAGCGTTTAAAATCCGACGTTTTGCTAGACTCAGAATCCAATAAAAACTGTGCTGCGGTGACAACTTTTTCACCCTCATAAATGCCCGAGAGAATTTCAGTGTATTCGCCTTCAACGCGACCAATATTAACCTCTACAGATTTAAACTCACCATTGCCTTTAGCAAGTACGACTCGCGCTTGATCACCGGTACGAATAACGGCACTTTTCTCAACAGTAAGCGCTTTATATTTTGAATTACCCAATATTTTTACGTCGGCAAACATATTAGGTTTTAATAGATACTCTGGATTTTTAAATTTTAAACGCACACGCAGTGTTCGCATTTTTTCATCAAGCACAGGATAAATATAATCAACCTCTCCAGCCCACTCTTTGGTAGTGTCAAATCCTAGAGTCATAATCACCGGCTCACCAACTTCAATTAAACGCGCTTGACGTTCAAATACTTCAGCCTCTACCCAGACAGAATCTAAATTAACAATACTCAATAAAGTTAAACCTGGTTTAATGTAAAAACCTTCGCGTATGTTTAGGTTATCGATAATGCCTGATTGCGGAGCAGAAAAAATTACGTTGTTTTCAATTTTGCGTTGTTTTTTTATTTTTGCAATAAAGCCTTCTGGCACCTGTAAGGCTTTTAAGCGTTCTTCGGCCGCTTTAATTAACGGTGTATTATTGCGGTTCAATGCCAGTAATAACTCTTCTTGCGCCGTTACCAATTGTGGCGAATACAACGAATAAACCGGTTCGCCTTTTTCAACTGGGTCACCCGCCGCCTTGATGTATAACTTTTCAATCCAACCTTCAACGCGCGGATGCATATGCACTAATTGATCTTCGTCGTAGGTTACATAACCCACCGTTTGAATTTCTGTCGGTAAATTTCTGACTACTGCACGCGAAGTTCGCACACCAATACTGTTCACAATTTGCGAATTAATTTGTACGGTGCCTACGTCTTGGCTTTGTTGTGCATTGGCGTAAACCGGGATTAAATCCATACCCATGGGTGATTTTCCGGGCCCGTCGCGTCTAAAATTCGGGTCCATAGGTGCAACCCAATACAAAGGCTCATCATCTGCTGCATCTGCCGAACCGCCTGCGGCAGTCATGGTGAGAGTAGCTAAAAGACTGTAGCCGACAATACCAACTACCGCCCCCACACTAACTAACAGTAACGATTTAATCGAAAATAAATTGTTCATTTTTAAATACCTGAATTGGCCTCAATACAAGCCATTAAAGGGTGTATTCGGTTAAAAGATAATGGATGTCTGCGCTTAGCGAAGTACGAGTTGACCAAAGCGATAAATAATCGATTTGCGTATTTAACTCATTACCTTTGGCTCGCAAAAACTCAGAAAAACTGCCATTGCCCGCCGAGTAAGCGGCAAGATAAGACTCTACCAACTCTTGATTTTGGCCGAGAAATTGAGACTGATAGATCTCTATACGTTCGTTAACGATTTTATATTGTGCAATGGACGATTGTGTTTTTGCCGAAAATCCGAGCAATAACTGATCGAGTTCTAACTGCGCAGCGCTGGCTTTTTCTTGCGCTGCTTTTACCGATTGGCTTTGACGATTACGTGTAAAAACCGGTAAATCGAAAGTAACGCCTAACGTTAAAAAGTCGGCACGGCTGTCACCTACTGGATTATTTTCACGATAACCATACTGAGCACGTAAGGTCCAATCGGGTAAATAGTCTTGTTTTTCTAATTGCACCTGCAATTGTTGCTCTTTATATCGTTGATCAACAGCAACTGCGGCCGGATGTCGCTTCTGCATTTGAATAAAATCAGAACTCGATAGTAAAGTTAAATTATTCGCCATGACCAAAAAATCAGGTAAGCTCGATAAAACAACCTTGTTACCACCCACTACATAATTATTTACAGACTCAAGCACATCTTGCACCTGCTCATGATTGGCGAACTCAAGTAGCAAGGCTTGGGTGCTGTTTAATTCACTGGTTATTTGTAAATATTTTTCGTTCAAGCGAGTAATTTCTAATTGCGCAAGCAACAAGTCTTGCTGGCTAATGCTGCTTAAACCACTGGCATAACTCGATTGCAAACTGTTGCTAAGTTGTTCTAGCAGTATTTGATCGTCTTTAATTAATAATAAGGCTAATTTTTTAGCAACTAATCTCGACCACAACTGAGTGATCGAACGCGCAATATCTGCCCTACGATTCGCGGCCAATGCAGGAAAACGATTACCGGCAATGTTTTTTTGTTCTGATTTTAGCGATCGTTTTTTACCACCCGGAAACTCCTGACTGATACCAATTTGAAATTGCGTCATGGGCTCTTGGTTAACATCAAACGTGTCGATAGGAAGATTAGCGTAAGCCAAATTAATTTTTGGATCTTTAAGCTGTCGGTCGGCAATAGATTCCGCCTCGGCAGCAGTCTTTAAGTGACGCGTTTGAGCCAAGTATGGATCATTAGTAATCGCAGACTCTATCAGCTCGTTTAATACCGGTGGTAAATTCTCAAACGACTGCTGCGCACCAATAGATACCGAACTAAAGACAAACACACAGGCCGTTAGGCTTCGAATAATACAACTCAATGAGGAATTGTTTTTCACAACACCAACCTTTTTAACAATAATGTCTCGCCAAAACAGTGCTCATATCAAAAACGAACAAACAGCATTGGCCGTAACGCAAAGAATTTAAACGCGTAAATTCAAGAAATTAGTAGGCAAAATACCCACTAGGGCTAGGACTTTAAAATTTGGGAGGGCGAAAAAAAACGGAGACAGTACGAGTAACAGACTGAAGATAGGCAGCGAAGTGGGATTTCGCTGAAATAATTACGGAAAAATTAAAAGACTCTACCGGCACAACCACATGATAAGAACAATGTTCTAAATCACAACTACCACTGTCACAGCAACTCATGGAGCCAGATGCAGTATTGGCTTCAGTTTTGGTATTTACCGATTTTAAATCCATCGACTGATCAGAATCGTGGCAATGATGAGTATCGGTAGATGGATTAGATGAGCCTACCTGCAAACTCTGCAAAGCCGAAGAATTCGACAAGGAATCTACCGAGCGAGTATCAAGCGCTGTAGGGTGAGATTCGCCCATAGCGCAATTCATCGCAAACACCGCCGTGCTTTGCGTGAAATACGCAAGCAAGCAGATAAAGGCAATGATGACTCGGCGATTTAGCATTAGCGGCTCATAGACAATTAATCGGCCAATGTTAACGCCATTCCAAAACAGGTTCAACCGAGCACAACACATCACTCCAAGCAGATCAATAATTGCCCACTTTTGTAGGTTGTAAACCAGTCATCACGACAAACCTAACCACCGACGCACAGGCTTGATAGGTTTTAGCAAAAGATCAATCACAACAAGCATCACCACAGTGACCAGCACCGCCGGTAACAAGGCTGCACAAATCATCAAAACAACCAACATAACACCGGTAATACGTGTACCCATGGCTTTTGGCGTACCCAACTGGTGATTGGGTTTGCGTTTCCACCACAGCACAAAACCACTCACACTCATAAAAATCAGACCAACCGTAGTAAACACCCCCAGCAGTTGGTTAAACCAGCCAAATAACTGGCCTTCGTGGGCGGCAATTCCCCAACCGACAATCTGGTCAACAATTTTACGCTCAGAAAACGGTTGCAGAATTATAAGTTCGCCGCTTGCGCCATCGATCCATGCATCGGCGCGCTTAGGGCGATTTTGGCTGAGAGAACTGGCCTTCCATACGTTGTTTTGAGTATCACTCACCGAAAGCGTTACCGGATAAGCCAATTGAAGTTCAACCGCCGTGTTGTAAACCGATTCCGATAACTGAGCATTACGCACCGCTTGGGAGCTCCAACGGAGCTTTTCTAAATCGGCACTGGTGCTCCAATCTTGTTGCAGTTCTGGCTCAAACCATTTTCTGGATTTTTCAAAAGCACTACCCCACCCTTGCGTCCAAGGTAATCCTGTTACCAACAAAAATAAGGCAAAAATGCTGATCCAAATTCCAATCACCACGTGCAAATCTTTCCAGAGTTTGCGGCCTCGTAACTGCAATCGCGGATATAAAACTCCAGCAAATCCAGAACTGTTTCGTGGCCACCACAAAATGACACCGGTTACCAACAATACAATGGCCCAGCTCGCGCATAGCTCTACAAAATAAGAGCCGTAACTGCCCATAAAAATAGATTCGTGTAAGTCTTTTAATAATTCGGTAAATAATTGATCAAAACGTACTACGTCGATTACAGATAAATTGTACGGATTAACGTAAACAAAATAGCGAACACCTTCCGAGAGCACGCTAATGCGTACTGCATCGCTGTCGTTTTTAGGCAAGCGATATAAATGAAAACGAGCATTGGGCAAAGCGCTTTGTGCAGTGGCTATAATTTGGTTTGGTGTTGCACGGCTGGCATCAACACTAATATTGTTGTAAGAAGATTCTCGAAAAGCCTCTATTTGTGGTTTAAAAAGATATAAACCACCCGAAATAGACATAAAAATAATGACCGGAAAACACAACAGACCAATATAAAAATGCCAGCGCCATACATTGCGGTACAAAACGGATTGACTGTTGACCATAAAAATTACACCTAAAAAGACGTCCCTGTTGCTACGCACGCAACACGAAAATTATTAACACTTTGTGAAATTCTGATTTACAAAACGCCACAAAACGTTATATCAAACCCATTTGCAGTGAATAAATATTACAAAAAGCCAGTACTCAACCTGTAGTGACAAAATGCCGCATAGCTGCGTTAAAGGATCATCCCAAGGTATAATCAACGTCCATTTTGAATAATCAGCTGGCAAGCTTGGGGAACAATGGTCTTACACCAATTAAAACGCTCTCTGTTTGATCGGCCGGACGGAATTATTAAGAACATTCTAATGTTGAGAATGGCACTAATCGTAATTTCTGCCGGCTTATTGATTGCCCAAAAGAACATCGATTTATTAGAAGTGCGCGGCAACTGGCCGTTTGTTGTATTAGCAATGATGATGGCCTGGTCTTTAATTGCGTTTAAAACGGCAAGGTTACAGCAAGCCAACAGCCTAGTGCGCGAACTGATCATCGATATTAGCTGGGTATTAGCCATCGCCTACACCACCGGCGGCACGTCTAACCCATTTATTTATTATTATTTAGTCATTACGGCAATTGCCGCGGTTACACTCACTTTTAAACAAGCGTGGATGATTTGTGCATTAGGCATAATGTTGTATACGGCTTTACTCATTAGCGATTCACAACAGCATTTTGCGCATTTCTCTACCGATTACCGTGTTCATCTTGTAGCCATGTGGTTGAACTATCTCGCCGGAACCATCATTACTTGCTTTTTTATCACCAATTTAATGCGATTAATAAGACAGCAAGAATTTCAGCTCTCGGCCGCACGTGAAGAAAATCTTAAAAATGAACAATTAATCGCACTGGCAACCGTTGCTGCATCTACCGTACACAACTTAGCGACACCCATTTCAACCGTAAAATTAATTGCCGAAGATATTTTAGAACAGCAATCGCTACCTGAAGACATTAAAAACGACGCCTTGTTAATGAAAACACAGCTAGAACGCTGCTTTTCAACCATGAAAAACCTATCCAACCTTGCACAGCAATCAGAAGATCTAAAACCGGTTTCTGTGAGTGATATTGTAGAAAGCATTAAAGAGCATTATTCGTTGCAAAAAATAGAGCAAGCACCGGTTATTTACGACAACGCCTGCGGCAAGCTAAAAATTCTCTCAAACGAACTCTTCTACTACGCATTAATTAATCTTATTAATAACGCCATTGATTCATCAAACGAACACCCAACATTAGCGTTTAACACACATCAACAGCAACTAACCATCACCATTGAAAACCAAAGCGAACTTAATGCCGAGCAAATATTGGTGCGTTGGGGTAAACCCAAAACCTCAAATAAAGAAACCGGCTTGGGTATAGGATCATTTTTGGCCAACAGCACCATCGAAAAACAAGGTGGCACCGTAGGCTTAGAAATTACTCCCGTAGAAGATACAACAAAAACCGACGTTACCATTCGGGTAACCGTAAGCTTTCCAATCATTAGCAACAGTATTTAATTATGTCGCAAAAGATTATTTATTTAGAAGACGATGCTGCACTAGGGTTAATTACCAGCCGCTCCCTTACCAAGAAAGGTTTTGAGGTAACCCACGTAGAAACTCTACTAGCATTTAAAGAAGCCTTTAATAAAGAAGAATACGACTACGCATTATTGGATTTAAAAATTGGTACCGACACCTCGTTAGAATTACTAAACGAAATACCCAACCTTATAGAAATACCCACCGTGTTTTTAACCGGCTACGGTACCATTCGCACAGCCGTAAAAGCCATAAAACTGGGCGCCGCTAACTTTTTAACAAAACCTGCGTCAATTTCTGAAATAATCAGCGCGTTTGAAAATCTAGACAACGAACTTTTAGCCAAAGAAGAAAACCTAAAACCACTAACCCTAAAAAAACTCGAATGGGAAGCCATTCAAACCGCACTCGACGACAACGACGGCAACATATCCGCGGCGGCCCGACAACTTAATATGCACAGAAGAACACTACAGAGAAAACTACAAAAGCGGCATTTAGAAAATGACTGAACATTAATGACTAAACATGGTAGTAACAAAGCTAATATTTATCTCTAAAGCCAGAAGCTACATCAGCTAAACTAAGCATTAACAAATTGTCTCGGTATTTCGCATGAGCTCCATTTAAAAGGGTAATCAGTAGATAGCAGCTCGGATTAAAATAGCCTTGACAATATACAATGTGCGTATCACTGGTACGGTCAAATTGCAGTAATCGAACGCCCCATGACTTTCTATCGTTTAAATGTACATGCATTAACCCAGCGGTTTTGATTGCTTCTGGCCGGTTAAAACTCACATCCCTACCAAAATAGTTTTGCGTTTCGCCAGTTTTTTTATAAATTTTGAATTTGGATACTAAAGGAAACTCTGATTAACCTAGAGTTTCTCGCGACACAAGGATGTGTCGCCAATTTCAAGAACGGTAAGTGATTGAAATTGTGAAGAAATTGGAAATCGCATTTTCAATTTCTGCCCTCTGATTAAATCATGGATGAGTTAATCAGAGGTTCCTAAAAGTTGCAATTCCGAATCGGGTAACCCTTCTCTGATTATCTGACTGGTAAAAACTCTTACCGCCATTCCTCAAACTCTTGTATTACAGATTTCGAGATCTTTAGTTTCCGTTCCTGTTTTGCAGCAGTATCAATTTTTTCTTTTTTACTCAGACCTTTTGCATTTTTAATTTTGTTCTGATCAAGGGTACTCGTTTTTGTGATGGATGGCTTCTTTTTGTCCATGTTTATTAATTCTCCTGAACTTGATATCTTGCAACCTCAACAAAGTCGAATTGAGCGACATCATTCATTCCATATTCAACATAATCGGCGCTCACAATCTTTGACACTAAATTGTTTAAATCGAATTCGCAGGTTTGTAAAAATTGGACAAGTTCATACAAACTATTTTTGTTTTGAAAAGGAGTTATCGTGTATTGATCAACGATTCTAGGAGACTTAGATACTTCTCTTTCTATAACAATATAAGACTCATCCCCTTCACCATAAACGTGAACTGTGACTGCGTCTTCCCTATAGAATCTATCTTGGCCTGAAATTAATCCCATCCAATTTATAAGATTTTTGAGCTCCAATATCCACCTCCTAAAACAACTTATTCATACCAACAACCGAATTTTAACTCTAAATTATAAACGCTTCATCAAATGTGCGTCACAGAGCATATTACCCTTGCACTGCTTTTGAAATATTAATGGATTTGAGTAAATATCCTTAAAAGTTAATTTATGTACTCACTATTGTGACCCCACCTAGTCAGGAGGAATCCATGCTTTGACGGGAAGTACTTTAGCTTGAACGCCAAAAGCATAACTTTCTTGATGCGAATGCGGTCCTAGATATAAAATAAAATCACAAAACTTATCTAGTTCCTTATAAATTTTATTTCCTGTTGCGCAAGTATAAAGCAAAGCAACTTTGATTTCGCGATCTTCTTTGGAGGCATTAACAGTGATATATGCGCCTAGTTTCACAGGATCACCAAAAGAATGACATTGCCATCCCTTATTCCTTAAGCTAGATATAATCTGATCATTCATTTCTTTCGATAACAAAGCTGCTCTACGATGCCAACCATCATCCGAAGCAATGTCATTAAAAGGTAAGCAGTTAGCAACTTGTAACTGCTGAAGAAAATTATTTTTAAAATATTGACAGATTTCGCAAGCTGAAATTTCGAGTTTAAAAGAATTACTCCGTTCATCAGGCGTAGGCGGAAAAATACTCACGCCACTCCCCTCCAACGCAAAACACTCTACAAAGGCAAGGGCTTGAATTAATCCGATTGCTCGAAAGAAGTTCGATGTATTCTGCCAGATATCTGAT
Source organism: Sessilibacter sp. MAH1 (assembly GCF_054658315.1). Taxonomy (NCBI): domain Bacteria; kingdom Pseudomonadati; phylum Pseudomonadota; class Gammaproteobacteria; order Cellvibrionales; family Cellvibrionaceae; genus Sessilibacter; species Sessilibacter sp. MAH1. Next base: position 7,095 of record NZ_BAAGIC010000006.1, on the reverse strand, counting down.
TTAGCATGAGCAAAAAAATGGCGGTTAAATCCCGAATGATTATCGTAGTTATCTGTCTTAGAATAAAAACTATTGATCAACCAATATCTGATCGACTCTAAAACAAAAACGCGTTCATTCATTACTTTTAAAACTTCTAACTTTATGTACTCTGGTGGTATCCAGTCAACATTTTCAATATGAATTTTAATAACTTTCTTTTGAGCCAAATCTATGCATTTGTTAACCTTATTAATTAAATCTAAATCCGTACTACTAACATTAATAATCGAATTGAGAATATCTTCTATTATTGGAATTAAGGCTGCTATTGCAACCACTTTCATACCACTATAAAAAGCCAATATTGACTCTTTGATAATAGGCAAATGTTTGGAAATGGCTCTTGAGCCAGAAAGAGTTTGAACAGTTACAGGAATAATGTTATCAAGCGTGTAAATTGATGTAAGGCAATGTTCAAAACGCTCTTGTAATAGCCTTTTATTCCAATTCCTATATTCATTTAAATCTATGCCCATTGCATGAATAGCATCGTCGATTTTGCCTCTAGCTATAAAAAGAGGCATAAACCAATCAACCGACTGCCAAAATTTTTCATAATTTTGAATCTGAATTATATTTTGCTTATATAAATTATTTTCATTGAGTTTCTGACGGGGATAAAGAGCAGAACCTTCATTTGTTTTTATTAAAATGGCTTCGATTTCGGAATTCCATCCAAATTTAATCTCTGCAATATTTTTAACAACCAACCCACGAGCTTCAGCAAATGTTTTTACCTCATCAATAGTCACATCCGAAATTTGGGACGAATTATTATACCTATCCCATATTGCTCGAATATGTTTATGTGGTCGCATCCCTACATCCATTTAGATTTCTAAACTTCCTAACAATTAAATCTATGACAATCTATCACTGTATCCATCCTCTCAACAGAGCCATTGACAACCTTACAAATGGATTATCAGAAAGTATTCCAGTTAATTCTTGTGCACCATTTAAAAGCGCGTCCTTGAGGGCCAACGAAATAGGTTTTTTATTTTTTATATCAGAGGTGATTTTTTGTTTCACGCATTCAATTTTGAAGTTGTCATCTGCATCTGGAAATTGAACATTAAGATCTTCAAACATTGTACTCAGGTATATGCGAATAGCACTACTATTCTCATGATTAGAATTGATATTGTTATTGTCACCAGAATTCAATATCCCCGCGACATGCCCGGTAACACTTATAGATCGATTGCTCATACGTCAGCTCTTCAATATATATTATTACTATCACCAGAAATTAAATTACCTGAAACATCACCGTTAATTTCTATTTTTCGATCACTCATATCAACCACATTAGTACTCATGTCGATAACAAATTCTCTATTGGAAGAAGATGTCATTATTTTGTACATCGAATTTATTATATTTAATAAACCATCCTTATCCGTACTTCTAAAATAATGTCGCCCTCCAGAATTCAAAAGAACACAAAGATAGTGAACCTGTTTGATATTTTTATGCTTCCTATATACCATGTAAGCGATTATTAAAAAAATGACTCCAACAAATATCGTCAACAACAAAATCCCAAAAAATACCAGAAAAAATATTTCTTTTTTTGGAAACTTTTGTTTTTCGTATTCACCAACAGAAAATCCCGTCACATTCGAAAATTGGTAGACGTACTTACCAAACTTCAAACAACCACGATTAATGACAATACGATCCGAATCTTCAAAATTTAACCCGTCATCAAAAATAGATAACAACTTATTCTCCATAAGATCCTCTTTATTATCAAACCTGCCACACATATTTTGCGTGCCTAATAATTTTGAATAAACTATCTTTAATTTAGAACTACGTCAATCATTCCATTTAACTTACATTCAAATTATCATAAACTGTGATTAAAGGGGATTTTCAACGTTCATACTCTCTGTCTTTGATAGAATTAAAGTTCTATAAACTTCATTTTTTATAATGCATTGAAACCTTTTGGTAAAAATAACCAAAGGACATGATTTTTAATTTGAATGGTTTCTAATGAAGAAAAATAACGAACAACACTTCCCTGTGTCGTCGATCTCTTTTTTATTTCACTAAAAATATCTTTTTACAGCTTAGGTAATTTTTGCCCTTGTACCCATGGTGCTCCTGCTTTTTGAAGTTCGGCTTCAAAGGCTGGAATGTCTTTGGTTAGTATTAAATCCAGTTGGTTGACAAGGTCGGTGAGTTCTTCACGGGCGATGTCTAGACTGGTTCGCATGGCGGGTGTTGGGCCGTAGGTTGAGCGGAAGGTGCCAATTAGGACGTGTGATAAGCGATCACCAATTCCTGTGGTGTCGTTTACGGCGCCGACTTGGTTCTTGGCTGGGTTGCCATCGACTTGCACGCTCATACCGAGCAGCTTGGTGCGTAATGCTGAGTATTTTGCATCTAGTGTTCCCGGTGCAGATTGAGTTCTAGATAGCGCGGTATTTAGGTCATCTAAATGTGCAACCGCTGAACTTAATGCGGCGCTTGCAGCACTGGCAACGCGTTGTACATCAGCAATTTCTTTCCAGAATGCGGCAACGGCTTCGGCATCAATTTCTTTTAAAGCTCCTTTGGTGTGCATTGGTACAACATCAAAGTTTTGCGGCGCAACCAATTCGGTTACCGTGCCATTAATTTCTTTGCTGATGCTAACGCTGTAAACACCGGGCGCAATTAACATGCCTTGAGGTTCGTCGGATAAAAAGCCACCTTCGCTACCCACAGCTTCGTGCGCTGGCAATCGCAAGTCCCAACTGATGCGATGAATGCCTTTTTTCGCAGAACAACTACCCGACTTTAATGCGGCATCGTCACAATTAATGGCATTAATTTTACGAATAACATTGCCGTCAACATCACGAATGGTAAACCACAGTGCTGGAGCTGGTTGCAATTCTTCTGCTTGCAATGCATCCCAACTTGGCAAGGTTAACGATTTTTTATCGTCTTTCAGTTTTTTCTCTGCGGCTTTGCGTTCACCTTTTAGAGTTTTAATGTCGTCTTTTAAATAATAGGTAAAAGTCGCACCAAACTCTGGATTAGGCGCGGAAAAGGTACTCGCACCTTGTGAACCTAACGCACTTAAACCGAGCGGTTGACGCTCTATGTACCAAAGCGCTTTACGGGTTGGAAATAACAAGGCTTCTTGTTCGAGCTTTTTCTCGGTTAATTCGCGCAGCGCACTGTAGTCGTCTAACACAAAAAATCCACGGCCAAACGATGCACCAATTAAATCGTTTTCACGGCGTTGAATGGCTAAATCACGGAAAGATATGGTCGGCACGCCACCGGTTAATTCGATCCATTTTTTACCCGAGTCGACTGAGAAAAATACGCCAAATTCCGTACCCACAAACAACAGATTAGGATCAACGTGATCTTGCACTAAACGCCAAACCAAGTGTTTCTCGGGTAAATCGCCAGAGATTTTTGTCCAGGATTTTCCGAGGTTAGTACTTTTATAAAGATACGGCGTAAAGTCACCGTGCTTGTGATTATCTAGGGCCACATAAACGGTATTGGCATCGAATAAATCGGCTTTAATATCGTTAATAAAAGCGGTTTTAGGCACACCCGGCAATTTATTAACGTCTATTTTTTGCCAATTTTTACCGCCGTCTTGTGTTACCTGAATATGACCGTCATCGGTGCCCGCATAAATAACTCCGGCTTTTACGGGTGATTCTGCCAGTGAGGTAATGGTGCTAAATTGCGACATGGCGTAAATGTCCCACGCGCCATCCCAACCTTGGCTGCCACCCATAATGGGTTGACGAATGCGCTCTAGGTTTTTGGTTAAATCACCAGAGATCGCCGTCCAAGTATCGCCACGATCTTCCGATTGCCACACGCGATGCGACGCAAAATACAAGCGCGAAGGTTTGTGCGGGCTCACCAAAATAGGCGCGTCCCAGTTAAAGCGCTCGGGAGGCTCACCTTTGCCCGGTTGCGGCTGAATATAAACCACTTCGCCATTGGTGCGATCGTAACGGGTTAAATTGCCCTGCTGCCATTCGGCGTAAACAATATCGGGATTACCCGGTTCTGTTGCCGGTTGATGGCCGTCACCAAATAAAATCACCGACCAATCGGAATTTAAAATACCGTGGCCGCTGTCGGTGCGCGAAGGCCCGCCTTGGGTATTGTTATCTTGGGTACCGGCGTAAATATTGTAAAAAGGTAGGTCATCATCAACGGCAAGCTTGTAGTACTGCGTTACCGGTAAATTAGAAATAAAACGCCAATTCGCGCCGTTATCAAAGCTTTCGTACAAACCGCCGTCGGTGCCCACCATCATGTAATCTTTATCACCGGCGATAAATTCCATGGAATGGTTATCGGAATGCTTGTGTTCTTCCTTCATGGCGTTGAATGTTTTACCGCCATCGGTAGATTCCAGCATGCGCACGTTGGCTAAAAAGATGTGATCAAGCTTGTGCGGGCTGGCGTAAAGCTCTTGATAATAATGCGGGCCGGTACCGCCAGAAACCGCATCGGCGCCTTTCACCCAAGACGCACCGCGATTACTGGAGCGATACACGGCACCGGTGCGGCGATCTAACTCGATGGCCGCATAAACAATATCCGGGTCAATGGGCGAAATCGCTAAACCAATTTTACCCATTTCCCCTTCGGGCAAACCTTGGGTTAACTTCTGCCAGGTTTCTCCACCGTCTACCGACTTGTGCAAACCAGAACCCGGGCCGCCGCCGTAATAGGCCGCGACGGTACGGTGACGTTGCCAAGTCGCCGCGTATAAAACATCGGGATTACGCGGATCAACCACAACATCGGTAACGCCCACCCACTCTTTATCGCCTAAAACTTGTTTCCAAGTTTCACCACCATCGGTGGTTTTGTATAAACCGCGCTCACCACCCTTCGACCACAAAGGCCCCTGCGCAGCTACCCAAACAACATCGGAATTAGTGGGATGCACAATAATTTCAGAGATATGCCCGGAATCTTTAAGGCCAAGATTTTTCCAGTTTGCGCCGGCATCATGACTCACATAAATACCATCACCAAAACTCACGTGGCGACCACCGACGTTTTCACCGGTGCCCACCCAAACGGTGTTGGGGTTACTTGGGTCAAGCGCGACCGCGCCAATTGAATACACCTCTTGACCATCAAAAATGGGCGACCAAGTCGTGCCCGAGTTGACGGTTTTCCAAACACCACCAGAACCCACGCCCACGTACCAAACGCTGGTATCGGTGGGATCAATCGCCACATCGGCAATACGGCCCGACATAAAACCGGGGCCGATATTTCTGAATTCTAATCCACCAAAGGTTTTAGACGACAACAGCGAAGCGTCGTCTTTATCTTTCTCTTGAGCCAAAACCGCAGTATTTACCGACAAACACAAACCGCCTGTCACCAAAACCCCAGTCACAGCCGATCTAATCGCCATAGCTAAACGTGAAGCCACCGTTGATCTCCTTAATATTTCTTTTTATAAGTACATTTATAGAGCCTGTTAAAAGGCGTTAAAAGCCTTGTAGAAGAAACGAATAGCGAGAAGAGTAATTCAAAAGAATTGACTTAAGTGTTAACTATTAACAGAGTAAGAATGAAAATAATGCCAAAAGTAATATTTTCGATTAAATTATTATTTTTACCATATTCAAACAATATCAACCGTTAGTAACCTTAAGCTGATTAAGCAGTGTAGCAAAGATGAACATACAAATTCCCGACGAAATAGTTGAAAAGCTTTTATTTACCGAAAAGGAATACCAAGAGATATTGGCGGTTTCTTTATATCAAATGAAAAAAATTAATGGTGTTCAAGGCGGAAGAATTACTGGTGTATCAGAAATCGAATTCCATGAAATTGTCGGAAAATGGGGCCAGCTATTTTCTTATGATGAGAACGACTTATTAGATGACATTAAAACCATAAAAAACTTTAAAAACTAGATATGAAATTAATTATTGTTTTGAGTGCTTTAGTTCTTATCTGTGGCTGCTCTACCACAAAAACTCTCTGTAAATTAACAGATGACGAGTTAAAAACACTACAAACAAAAACTCAGATTTTATTGAACGAGCCCGAAGGCGATATTTGCAACACCATAATTATTAATGATCCTTATTGCACACCAGTTTTACCGGGTTATTGCCTTGTAACCACCGAGTATTCGGGTTCAGAAAGTTGTAATCCCGTAATTGATGGACTAAGCACTTTAATTTATAAACCGGAATCGCTAGAACCCATAAACATAGTTTCGTGGCCAGCGCACAATGGGTATCTCAGAGATTTAAAGAAAACCGGACATCTACTAATCGAGTAAAAATGAAAACGAATGCTATAAATACTGATCAATTTTTACGAAATTTCATCATAATTTTCTTTAGCCAAAATAAGACGCCATCAACTCCTTGGCCTTTTTCCACAATGTTGGCGAACCTTTAGGAATAGTTTTTTCGTAACGAGCGGTTGCTTGTTCTTTGCTAACGCCAAACTCCGCCCATGTTCCACCACCGGCTTTTACGTTGTGAATTAACGGCTGAAAGCGATCTAAGGATTTTGCGAAAGCGGCATCCGGAGTTTCGCCCGCTTCAAACTCAAGCCACAATGTTTTTAATTGTTGATTGAGCTCTTCAGGCAACAATCCAAATAAACGATCTGCGGCTTTAAGCTCTTTTTCTTGTTGGTCTTTAGGTTCGGTAGAACCGTAAATGGGATGATCACCCGCATCAATCTCAACAATATCGTGAATTAACAACATACGAATCACACGATTAATATCAACACCTTCTGGCGCCTCATCCGCCAAAATCAATGCGTACATCGCCAAATGCCAAGAATGCTCCGCCGAGTTTTCCCTCCGTGAAGAATCAACTAAAGGCGAACTTCTAATAACGTTTTTTAGCTTGTCTATTTCTACTAAAAAATCAATTTTCTTATCCATACACAATAAAAACTCCTTGGTTTCGGATAATAAGTGCAATTTTCTTGAAAAGAGGTCAGCTGGTATAGTCGGCCATTTTTCTCGCCAAAGGAAAATGCACAATGAGCTATACCCAGCTGACCGATTACGAACG